>DSDH01000596.1 GCA_011055475.1 Phycisphaerales bacterium
GCCTGTTGAAAAAGTGTCACCCCGGACTTGATCCGGGGTCCACGCTCAACGTGTGGTGTGTTCTCTGCACGCAAAGCGTGGATTCCCGCCCGCCAAGGCGCGTCGTCGACTTTCGCGGGAATGGCAAGAAGGGCCCATTCTTTTGGCCCGTACGTTTTTCAACGGACTGCTATGGCTTTTTCGCGGTCCTGGTCGTGGCGCCGTGGCTGCAAGACACGTTCGGGTTTACGACGGGGGTCAACGTGTGGAACGCCGGGCTGTTGCTGGCGGTCATGGCGGTGCCGACGATCATCAGCGTGGCCGAGGATGCGCTGTCGGCCGTGGGCCGGGAGCGTCGGGAGGCCTCCTACGGCCTCGGGGCCACGCGGGCCGAGACGCTGCTGAAAGTTGTGATGCCGGCCGCTCGAAGCGGCATCGTGGCGGCGGTTCTGTTGGGGATGATGCGGGCGATTGGTGAGACGATGGTGGTGTGGATGGCGGCGGGCATGGCCGGGCAGATTCCGACGCCCTGGTGGGATTTGTCCCAATCCGTTCGCCCGATCACGGCCACGATCGCCCAGGAGATGGGCGAAACGCCTCAGGGCTCGCCCCACTTTTACTCCCTGTTTGCCCTGGGGCTGTTGTTGTTGGTGGTGACCTTCGTGTTGAACCTGGTCAGCGAGCACTTCCTGTCCCGGGCCCGCGGCGGAGGTGTGCGATGAGTCTGCGATTGCGCCTGAGGGGTTTGTGGAACAAGGGATTCACGGGGCTTTCCGTGCTGGCCGTGGTTCTTCTGGGCGCTGCGCTGCTGATTGTGTTGGCGCCGATGCTCTACCGGGGTTTTCAGGCGGTGGTGTTCGTGGAGACGGTCGAATTCCGCAAGATGGCGTTCTGGGAGCTGGGCCGGGGGGACGAGCAGACCTTGCAGGCCGAGATCGCGGCGGTCCAGGCCGCGCGCGAGCCGGTCTACGCGTTGTTGGATCGGTTCAGCCGGGGCATCGACGTGGAGCGCCAGATCGGTCAGGCCCGCGAGTTGTATCGTCGGTATGGCGAGAAGCTCCGGGCCGAACAGACGCCGCGTGAGGAATACACCGACAAACGGGCCCGTGCCAAAGAGTTGCGGGACGCCTTGACCGACGCCTACGAGGCCCAGGACGCGGTTACGGCCAAGGAGCACCTGCAGGCGGTTCTGAGCCGGGCCGATGAGCCGTGGGTGCGGGACACGATGCTGCGCGAGTACGTTGAGATGGCCCGGGACTACGGCGAGGTGATCGCGACGATTGACCTGGGCCGGCGGCAGGAGTACGCCCAGGCCCTGGACGAGGTCAAGGCGGCGCTTCGCAAGTTGCTGGGGCCGCGGCCGCGGGAGGAGGTGCCGGCCTTGGCCGAGGACCGCTACGGGGCGACGCGATGGGACCTGGCGCAGCGGGATTTGAAGCGGTTGCTCTATGACGAGCAATGGCTCCAAGAGCAGCCCGGCCAACCGCTGGTGCGGAAGTGGGTCCCCCGCACGGCCCCGTCGCAGTTCGGGGGGACCGCGCTGGAGCCGCTGTTCGGGGTGGTGGAGACGCATCTGGAGGAGATGCTGCGGCCGCGATGGCGGTTCTACTGGCAGTATTTTATCGACGGCAGCACGCCGGGGCATTTTTTCGGAGGCGTGGGGCCCGAGGTGCTGGGCACGCTGCTTTTGACCTTGTGCGCGATGCTTTTCGCCGTGCCGCTGGGGATCGTCTCGGCGGGGTACCTGGTGGAGTGCGGGGGGGACCACCGGATGGTGCGGATCATCCGCACGTGCATCAACACACTGGCGGGGGTGCCGAGCATCGTGTTCGGCCTGTTCGGATTGGCGTTTTTCGTGTTGATCGTGGGTCGCCCGTGCGTGCTGGCGGCCTCGCTGACGCTGGGTCTTCTGGTGCTGCCGGTGATCATTCGCGCCAGCGAGGAGGCGATCCGGGCCGTGCCCGAGACCTACAAGGAGGCGTCGCTGGCGCTGGGGGCCGGGCGTTTTCGCACGTTTGTGCGGGTGATCCTGCCGGCGGCGCTGCCGGGCATTTTGACGGGCATCATCCTGAGCGTCAGTCGGGCGGCCGGCGAGACGGCGCCGATCCTGTTCACGGGGGCGGTCTTTTACGGCGACGTGCCCCGCTCCCTGTTCGGCCAGACGCCGGCGCTGTCGTACGGCAGCTACGGCATCGCCACCGGCGACCGCATCGGCATGGAGATGCCGCACCAGCAATACGGCATGGTCATGACGTTGATTTTGCTGGTATTGCTGCTTAATCTGGCGGCGATTGCGATTCGCCACCGTGTTCAGAAGAGACTTCGAGGGTAGGCATGAAGGCCGTGTGTGCGATGACGCAAGCCCCAAACAACCAAAACTCGTCGAACTTTTCTGCGGTTCCGCGTTCGAGCGCCGCGCCGGCCTCACGCCGGCCGCAGGCGCCGCCCGATCCGCAGGGCGGAACCTCGAACGGCGCCTCGGCGGGCACCGAGCGGCCGATCGTGCAGGCCGAGGTGTTCAGCCTGTACTACGGCAGCAAGGCGGGCGTCAAGGATATCACGATGGACATTTATCCGCGGGCCGTGACGGCGATCATCGGGCCCAGCGGCTGCGGCAAAAGCACGTTTCTGCGCAGCATCAATCGCATGAACGACCTGATCCCGCACACGCACGCGGAGGGCCTGTTGCGGGTGGACGGCGTGAACGTGTACGACCGGCACGTGAACCTCGTGAACCTGCGGCAGCAGGTGGGCATGGTCTTTCAAAAGCCCAACCCCTTCGCCAAGAGCATCTACGACAACATCGCCTACGGACCCCGGCTGCAGGGCATCCGCCGTCGGTCGCGGCTGGATGAGATCGTGGAGGAGTGTCTGCGGGCGGCCGCCCTGTGGGCGGAGGTCAAGGACAACCTGAAGGGCTCGGCGCTGGCGCTGTCCGGGGGGCAGCAGCAGCGGTTGTGCATCGCCCGCACGCTGGCGACGCGGCCGAACATCCTGCTCATGGACGAGCCCTGCTCGGCGCTGGACCCGCTGGCCACGGCGAAGATTGAGGACCTCATCGGCGAATTGAAGGCCGCGTACACCATCGTGATCGTGACCCACAACATGCAGCAGGCTGCGCGGGTGAGCGACCGGACGGCGTTTTTCTGTCTGGGCGAGCTCGTCGAGTACGGCTCGACCGCTCAGGTTTTCACGAACCCCCGGTGTAAGGACACCGAGGATTATATCACGGGTCGATTCGGCTAGCGGGAGATCATCATGTCCGAACACATGCGACGGGCCGTCGAAAAACTCAAGCGCAAGCTGCTCGATCTGTGCGCCCGCGTCGAGGAGAACCTGCGACAGGCGGTGCAGTCGGTGCTGGAGCAGGATGCGGCCCTGGCGCAGCGGATCATCGACGGGGACACTCAAGTCGATGAGATGGAGGTCGACGTGGAGGAGCAGTGCCTGCAGATCCTGGCGCTGCACCAGCCCGTGGCCATCGATCTGCGTTTCATCGTGACGGCGTTGAAGATCAACAGCGACCTGGAACGGATCGGGGACCTGGCCGTCAACATCGCCGAGCGCAGCGTTTTCCTGGCCACGCAGCGGCCGATCGAGGGGCTGTTCGATTTCGAGACGATGAGCGACCGCGTCCAGGCCATGGTCCGCCAGAGCATCGATGCGCTGGTGCGGCTGGATTGTTCGCTGGCCCACCGCGTGTTGCTGGCCGACGACGAGGTCGATGCGATGAACCGTGAGATGTTCGTGGCGGCTCAATCGCGGCTGGCCAAGCACCCCCAGGAGGCCGAGATTCTCATCCACCTCCTGAGCGTCTCGCGGCACCTGGAGCGGATCGCCGACCATGCGACGAACATCGCCGAGGACGTGATCTATATGGTGCAAGGGCGCATCGTCCGTCATCAGCCCGAAGGGGCCGGCAATACGCCCTCTTGAAACCTGCTGCCGGAGGCTTCGGCTTGCATTGGGGCCCTTGGTTCACTTGGCGAGGGCCTGTCCTTCGGTCCGGGGCGCGGGCGGTTCGGGGTGTGCCGGCGGTGAGCCGGTGTTCGTCTTGCGGCGGCGGGCCTTTTTTTCGCTTTCGCGTCTGTTCTCCTGTCGCACGGCGCGTCGGAGTCGGCTGTAGACCTCCTTTTCCAACCAGGCGCCGAGGCCGAGCCGCTGCAGGCGGCACGCCCAGCGGGCATCGCGGCCAAGCACATAATGCGGCCGCGGCCGGTCCATGCCGATGATGCGGACGATCTGCTCGGCGACCGCTTCGGGCCCGGCGGCCTTGGGGATCACGCGATCCATCATCAGCCGCAGAAACCCGCGATTCCACTCGAAAAAGGGGCTTTGCCGGTCGTAGAAGTGCTCCGAGAGGGTGGCGTTGGCGCGGATGATCTCGGTCTTGTGGTAGCCCGGCTCGACGGAGACGACCCGCACCCCGAAGGGCCGAAGCTCCATGCGGATGGACCGCGAAAAGCCGATCAGGGCGTGTTTGCTGGCGGCGTAGGCCGCGTTGAACGGGTGGCCCACGAGACCGGCCAGGGAGGCGACGTTGATGATGAGCCCGCGTCGGCGCTGAATCATGCCCGGCGCCACCGCCCGCGCCAGGGCGACGGGACCGAAGTAGTTGGTCTGCCAGACCCGCTGGGCCTCGGCGTCGGTGACGTCCAGGAACGAGCCCATCACCAGGATGCCGGCATTGTTGACCAGGACGTCCACGGGGCCGATCCGGTCGAGGACCTCCTGGATCGAGGCCGGGTCGGTCACGTCGAGGATCTCCACACGGGCGGTCGCGCCGGCCTGGCGCAGGGCCTCGTTCAGGGCGGTCTTCTTGGCGGGATTGCGCAGGGTCGCGATGACTTCGTAGCCCGCCTGGGCGGCGTGGATGGCCGTCAAAAGCCCAAAACCGCTGGAGCATCCGGTGAGCAACACGCGTTTTGGCTGAATGTGTTCCATGTTTATCGAAAATTCGCTATCCTATGTTTTTCCCGGAGCTTAGCGTAGTTCGGGGGGCGGGGCAAGAGAAATCAATGTCGCCCGATGGCAGGTTTCGGTCTGGAAATGACTGGTTTTTCGTATTGACACGGGGCCTGTCCTGGGGCTAGAATAAGCTGTATACCATGGAGGGTTCCGGAGAGGGTTTTTGCGCCTTGCCCCTTCGGAGTATCTGGTCGATTACCCGGAGGGTCTATGACTGCGGACGCCCGCCGTGTTGGCAGGGCAGGTGTCGGCGGAGCCGCAGTGTGCACGGAGAATGATGAACAAGTCGCAGTGTGAAAGGAGGAAGCAATGAATCCCCCAAGGTATTATTTACTGACAGTCTGTGCGCTTGTCCTGGCGATTGCCGGGGTTTCGCAGGCGGCCTTCATCGTTGAGGCCCACTCGTCCGGCCGGGCGAATGCCAACTTTGATGGCGTCGGGAATGCCAGTCTGAGGAGTTGGGCCGTCGGTACAAAGGCCACAAACAGCCTCTTCAGCGGTACCGGCGCGGCGGGCAGTACCGACACCTACATCTTCTCGTACACACCGGGCGTGGATCTCGATAACTGGTCGTTCAATCCGGGAGATGACCTTGGTAACGGAAGGACCGCGACCGGGATGATCGGCGGGGAGACGGGTTTCTACAACGTCTACATTACGTGGCCTCCCTCCACCAATGTCACCGCGACCTGTACCATCACGATCACCTGTGACGGCGAGGATATTGTTCATGAAGCAGTGGATATGAACACAGGTCAGACGGGCAGCCCCGGTGGAAACAATGCGTGGTGGTGTATCGCCGAGCGTGTCGAATTGACGGCCGGAAAGACCTATACGGTCACGCAGACGGCGGATGCCTGGACCTATGTCGCGATGCGAAGTCATGGGGTCATGTGGGAAGCCGATGAGCCGATCCTGGTGCCTGTGACCATCACCGAGAGCGATGGATCGACGGAGGTTGAAGAGGGCGGTCCGTCGGACAGCTATACCGTCGTTCTGGACCAGCAGCCCACGTCGCTGGTGTACATTACCGCCAAGGTGCACGACGATCCCAACCAGGTTTCTCTCAACGGCAAGCCCGCCGGTGAAGCGGTCGTCCTGACGTTCACGCCCGACAATTGGGATGTCCCGCAGGAAATCACGGTGACGGCGGTGGACGATTCCCTGGTGGAGTATGATCATACGGTCCTGATCCGACATGCCAGCGATGCCAATGACGTCCAAGGTAGTGGAGCGGGCGATCCAGCCTTTGTCGATGGGTTCGCCGGCTACGTCAAGGTCTACATCACCGACAATGACGCGCCGGGCGTCCGAATCAGTCAAACCGATGGTTCGACCGTGGTCAGTGAGGCGGGTCATACGGATACGTATCTGGTGTGGTTGCTCTTCCCGCCGACCGACAATGTTACCGTGACGATAACGGTGGCGAGCGCGGGAGAGCCCCCCCTGGCGCAGCTTGCCGTGGATACAGGCGCAGGGCCGGCTGAGTCGGCCGAGTTGGTTTTCACCCCCGATAATTGGGATGTCCCCCAAGTCGTCACGGTCAGCGCCGTGGATGACGATGTGCTCGAGTATGTGCACACCTCGACGATTTCCCACTCCGTGAGCAGCGTTGACGGGGGCTACGATGGGATCGCGGTGGATGATCTGGTCGTGACCATCGAGGATGATGAGTGCGGTGCGTGGGGATATCAGGAGACCGACTACAACCAGGACTGTGTTGTGAATCTGGCCGACTTCGCGCACTTCGCCGAACTGTGGCTTTTGTGCACGCAGCCGTATGGCGAGGGGTGTGACGATTTGCGGTAGTCTTGTTGTGGCAGCGTGATGACGCACGAAATGTAAACCTTTTGTTTTTGGAGGAGCACACTGATGAAAATGTGCAAGGTAGTGTTGGTGTTGGTGATGGGGCTGGTTGTGGCGGCTCCGGTGGCCGACGCGGGCGTCGTGGCCATCTCCCTCGGCATTCGGGAGACGGGCACAACGGAGCCGATCGGCGGTAATGGGGGCGCCGCGGGCGGGATTGAGTGGATCGACCTGGATGGGCAGAGCCTTACGCTCGATGGGACGTGGCAGCGGTTCGTCTTCAATTTCGGCTCCGCTCCCGTAACGGCGTTCGCGGGCGCCACCGCCAATAGCGTGCTTGATGGCACCCGGGGCACGATCGAGCACATCCGGATTCGCAACGTCGAGGGGGTGACCGAACCGATCACCTTGTGGATCGATGACATTGTGAACAGTGTCACGGGCGCCGGGGATGTGTTCGTCACCGACTTCGAGGGTTACGATGCCGACGTGCAGGTGATCTTCCGGCAGCCCAGCTTCTCCGGCTCGACAGCCAGCAATCTCGTGACGCCGCCGAATTTCTCCGGCGTGGACAACAGCGTTGCGTATGCCGGGAATGCCTCGTACCGCGTCGAGTTCCAGTTTGTGGATGACGTCGATACGCGTTGGCTGCGGCTGACGTCGTATGGCGCGCCGAATCTGCCCAACCCGGCGATCGACTTCGGGCCCGACAGCTCATTGAGCTTCTGGATGATGGGCGTTCCCGAGCCGACGACGATGCTCTTGCTGGGCGTGGGGGCGGTTCTGCTGCGGCGGCGTCGCTAGACGACGACAGGTGAAAATATCGGGTTGGCGGGTTGTCAGCCTGATTCCATACGAAAGGAACGGGGCGGGCAGGAGCCCGTCTCGTTTCATATTGGCCCGACGGACGAGGATCGCATGCACAGTCGAACGTATCGCGCCATTCAGGTTGTCACCATTGTCGCCGTCGGGGCTCTGGCGTTTTATGTGCCCGGCGATACCTGTGCGGCGGATTGCCCCGTGGCGGACCTGAACGGCGATTGCAAGGTCGACCTGGCGGATTTGGCCGTGCTGGCGGGGCAATGGCTGCAGGGACCGCACTACCCCGCCGGACCGCTGGAGGCGCACTGGACGTTTGACGAGGCCGAGGGGGACTGGGCGTGGGACGCCTCCGGGCGGCAGCGGCACGCGCAACTGCGCAACGGCCCGACGCGGGGCGAGGGGGTCGCCCGGGGGGCGATCCTGCTGGATGGCGTGAACGACTATGCCGAAGCGCCCTTCGTGGTGGATCCCGCGGCCGGACCGCTGAGTGCCTTCGCCTGGATCAAGGGCGGCAATCCGCGGGAGGTGATCCTGGCGCAGTCCAACGGTACGGGGACCGGCCGCGAGTGGCTGCAGATCGACACGACGAACGGTACGCTGCTGACCCGGCTGACGGATGGCGGCTCGATCCTGACCAGCCAGACGGTGGTCACGGATGGAGCGTGGCACCACGTCGGCGTGGTGTGGGACGGGTCGCGGCGGACGCTGTACGTGGACGGCGAGATAGTCGCCCAGGACGCCGAGCCTTTGGCGGTGAACCTGCAGGCCTGCGACGGTGGAATGGCGATCGGCACGGGCAAGTCCACGGCGCCCGACACGTGCTGGGAGGGATGGATCGACGATGTGCGGATTTACGGCCGGGCGCTGAGCGCCGAGGACGTGGGGCTGCTGGCCTCGGCGCCGGGCGCGACGCCGCCGGAGGCGGATCTGGACGGCACGGACGGCATCGACATGGCGGACTTTGCCGTACTGGCGTACTACTGGCTCAAGGGGCATCCGGGCGAGTACCGCTGCATCTGGGTCGATTCGTGGTATTGGAATCCGAGCTTTATGAACCCAACCCAGGCTCAGGAGTTGATCCAGACCTGTCGCGAGAACAACATCAACACGGTGATCGTCGAGGTCCGCAAGGTCGGCGACGCCGCGTACAACTCGAACATCGAGCCGCGGATCGAATCGTGGATCAGCGGCGGGCCTTCGTTTGATCCGCTGGGGTACCTGATCGATCTGGCCCACGACACCTCCGGGGGTAAACCGTATATCGAGGTGCACGCCTGGTTCGTGGCCCAACGGATTCTCAAGGCCGACACGCCCTATCACAAGGATCACGTCCTCAGCGTGCATCCCGAGTATGCGATGGAGGACGTGAACGGCAACAAGATCGTCGACAACGGCTATTACCTGGACCCCGGCCATCCCGGCGCGGTGGACTGGAACGTCGCGGTGATTCTGGATTGCCTGCGGAACTACGACATCGACGGGATCAATCTGGACTACATTCGTTATCCCGGTTCGACGTGGGGCTATAACCCGGTCAGCGTGGCGCGGTTCAATACCTTCACGGGCCGCAGCGGCAAGCCGTCGGCCTCGGACCCGGCCTGGTGCGACTGGCGGCGGGAGTGCGTCACGCTGCAGGTCAAGAAGATTTACGTTCAGTCGCTCAAGCTCAATCCGTGGGTGGTGCTCACGACGGACACGATTAACTGGGGCTGCGCGTTCGACGACTATGAGCGGTCGAGCCCGTATGTCTCCGTGTTCCAGGACTGGGTGGGCTGGCTGCGGTCGGGTATCATCGATTACAACACGCTGATGGGGTACGTGTGTCAGTCGTGCACATACGAGCCTTGTGCACCGATCACCAATCCCGAGCGCTATCAGGGCTGGTGCAATCTGTCGCTGGACAATGACGACAAACGGGGGAGCATTCTTTCGACCGGGGCGTATATGCAGCGCACGGTGCAGGATGCGATGGACCAGTTGCTGTGGGCGCGCCAGGCGGGGGCGGCGGGGCTGAACATCTATGACTGGTACAGCGAGGTCAGCCGCAACGAGGCGGGCGAAACGCGGGCGGATTTCTATCGCGCATTGCGGAATCAGGTCTTTCCCGAATGGGTCGATCCGCCGATTCCCGACTGGAAGGCACGGCCGACGACCGGCATCGTCGAGGGGACGATTACCGAGGACGGCGCGGCGGTCGATCACGCCGTGGTCGAGATCGCCGGCCTGACCGACAGCCCCACGCACAGCGACGGGTCCGGGTGGTACGGTATTCTGGAGGTGCCCCCCGGCGTGCACACGCTGGTGGTTTCCGTGGGCGGGGCGCCGGTGGCGACGGTGCCGGTGACGGTGCCTGCCGCCGGTGACATCGTGACGGTGGACGTCGAGTTGAATCGATAAGGGCGACGGGCACATCCGTTGCGGTACCGGCGTTTGACGTGCAGCCGACTATGGCCGCCATCGGCGGAGCGACAGTGTGCTCGCGGCTTGGCCATGCCCCTCTTCGCCCAACCCACAGGTCCGGCGGATTCCGCATGGACCGCTTGGAACGACGGGGCGAGTGGTGTAGAATGGTGACGTTGTGCGAGGGGGCGCCGGCGAACGCGGTCCCCGGCGTCGCGGGGTTCGACACCGCACACGGAGTTTGTTGGATCGACGGGTGATGGACAGTGAGGCATGGTCTTCATCAGGCGGCCGGCCAGCGCGGGTCGCGGGGGTACCAAATCAATAGGGAGTTGTCTTATGAGCATGAACACAAGAGGCAGTTCACGGCGTGATTTTCTGAAGGACACCGGTCGGTTCGCGGCGGCGTCCGCGGTGATGGCGGCGGTCGGACCGCAGGTGTACGCCCAGCAGAGCCAGACGATCAAGGTGGCCCTGATCGGCTGCGGCGGGCGGGGTTCGGGGGCGGCCTCGAATGCCCTGTCGGTCCGGCGCGGTCCGACGAAACTGGTGGCGATGGCCGACGTGTTCGAGGGTCGCCTGAAGAGCAGCTATGGGAATCTCAAGCAGATGCACGCCGACCAGGTGGACGTGCCCGAGAGTCGGCGGTTTATCGGCTTCGATGCGTACAAGCACGCGATGGATTGCCTGGATCCGGGGGACATCGCGATCTTTGCGACGCCGCCGGCGTTTCGGTGGGTGCACTTCACCTACGCCATCGGCAAGAAGCTGAACGTGTTCATGGAAAAGCCGGTGACGGTGGACGGTCCGACGAGCCGTCGGATGTTTGACCTGGCCAAGCAGGCGACTGCGAAAAACCTCAAGGTAGGCGTGGGCCTGATGTCGCGTCACAGCCGGGCGCTGGAGCAGTTGTATCAGCGCATCCGGGACGGTGAAATCGGCGACATCGTCCTGCAGCGGGCCTACCGGATGCACGGGCCGATCGGGTATTTCGCGTCGTTGCCCAAGCCGCCGGGCATCAGCCACCTGCTGTATCAGGTGCAGCGGTTCCACAGCTTTATCTGGGCCAGCGGCGGGAACTACAGCGATTTCTACATCCACCTGATTGACCACCAGGCGTGGATGAAGGACGCCTGGCCCGTCAAGGCGCAGGCCCTGGGCGGACGGCACTACAAGACGAGCCCCGAAGGCGTGATGTACGTCGATCAGAACTTCGACACGTATTCCGTGGAGTACACGTACGCCGACGGCAGCACGTTCCTCATGGACGGCCGCTGTATGACCGGATGCAAGGACATCTACTCCAGCTATGCGCACGGCAGCAAGGGCATGGCGGTCGTGTCGCGCAGCGGCGACTGCGGCATGCCGTCCAGTACGCACAAGGGACAGAACCCGACGCGGGAGACGATGATCTGGGAGTCCAAGGTTCGGCCGCAGGAAAGCAACCCCTATCAGAACGAGTGGGAAGACCTTATGGATGCCATCCGCGACGACAAGCCGTACAACGAGACCGAGCGGGGCGTCCGGGCGAGCCTGGTGACGAGCATGGGCCGGATGGCCGCGCATACGGGTCAGGAGGTCACCTACGAGCAGATTCTCAACAGCGATCATGAGATGGCCCCGGGCCTGGACAAGCTGACGATGGAGTCGCCGGCGCCTCTGCAGGCCGGACCCGACGGGCGTTACCCGGTTCCGCAGCCGGGCATTGTCAAGGATCGGGAGTACTGAGCGGAGCGTTGACCATCGACCCGCGGAGGTATCGCGGCGACGGTTGACACAAACGGTGCATGCTCGTGAGGGTGCGGGCACGCACCGTTTTTTTCATTCAGTGTTGACCCTCGGCCTTGCTGGATCGCCACAGGGTGATTCGGGGCAGGAGGCAGCCGGTGCGGGCCTTGTAGCGCTGGTAGTGCCGGCCAAACTGTTCGAGCATGAGGTCCTCTTCGCGGGGGATCCGGGTACGGCAAAAGAGGATCATGACGACCAGCGCCACCGGCCCGGCGAGGACATTGGGCAGCATCAGGGCCTGGCCAAGGCTCCACAGCAGATGCGCGGCGTACATGGGGTGTCGGATGTGCCGGTACACGCCCGTCGTCACGAGCGTTTGACCGTCGCGAACCTCCACGCGGGGCGACCAGGCCCGGCCCAGGTCGGCGTGCGACCGCCAGAGCAGAGCAATCGCGGCGGCATAGAGGACGCCGCCGCTCCACCGCAGGGATGTCGGCCATGGATAGTCGGCCCAGGCGAGCCATGACGTTGTGCCATAGAGCACGGCGGCGATTTGGGTCAATCCCCACGCGCCCATTAACACGCCGCTCCACACGCCAAGGGGGTGTCGCCGCAGGACGGTTCCGAGCGGTCGGTGACGTGTGTAGACGATCCGAACAACCGAACCGACCGCTAATCCTGCGAGATAGATGACACCAAACATATCCACGCGATTGCCCTTCCTGAGAACCCGGCCCGTGCTCCAGCGCACAGTATAGCCATCCAACGGATCGATGTCATGGGTCGATGAGTAGGGCGACGACCCCGTCTGGATGGCCGTACCATGGCGCGCAGGATGGTGATTGCACGATCTTGTCGCGGGGACGATTTTTCTGGATTTACAACCTATTGTGACTGGGGAGGTTGTGCGCGTTGGGGGATTCGGAGGGGGCCTGCGTTTCACATGGGGCGCGCAAACGCGTGCAGGGGTGAGGCGGCGTCGCCCGCCAAGGACGCAAGCGGACAAGGGGGCGAAGCGGTGGCGACGGCGTGTGATCAATGGGGTTGGGAAAGGCAAAGCGATGGGGTTCGACTTTACGAAGTTTTCGGATGAGCGGCTGGATTCGGGGTTCGTGACGTGGCTGATCGAGGAGCGATGGCCGACGTCGGCGGCGCGGTACGGTCGGTTGTGGGACTACTACCAGAACCCCATGGTGGACCGGGGTTCAGCGGGAGTGCTGAGCGAACGGACCAACGAGTCCAGCCGCGGGTACGTGCA
>DSDH01000656.1 GCA_011055475.1 Phycisphaerales bacterium
GCCTTGGTGCTGGTCATCGACCACAGCGGATCCATGGCCGGTTTGAAACTTCAGATGTGCAAATCCGCGGCGATCGCCGCCGTGCGCTTGCTCAGTGAAAAGGACCTTGTCGGCGTCATCGCTTTTGACACCGCGCCCGAATGGCTTGTTCCGATGACGCCGGCGACCGATAAGGCCGCGATCACCGCCCAGATTCGCACGTTGGGCGGCGGCGGGGGAACCGACATGTATCCCGCGATGGTGGCCGCCGCCGAGGCGCTGCAGGGAACGGACACCTCCATCCGGCACGTCATTTTGCTGACCGACGGCCGGACGGCCGGTGCGGATTGCCGGCCCGTCGCCCAGCAGATGGCCGAACAAAACATCATTGTCTCGACCGTGGCCGTCGGCGACGACGCGGACTTCGCCCTGCTCCAGACCATCGCCGGCCTGACCCGCGGGCGGTTCTACCCGGTCCTTGATCCGACGCGTCTACCGCAGATCTTCGTCAAGGAGGCCCAAGTCGTCCGGCGCGCCCTGATCTACGAGGAAACGTTCACGCCTCAACTGGTCTATGCCCTCAGCGACATCGTTCGCGGGGTCTCGGCGGTGCCCCCGCTGGACGGTTACGTCCTGACCGGGCCGAAGGGAGGGTTCAGCCAGATCCTGTTCGCCAGCGAACAGGGGGACCCGATTCTGGCCTCGTGCCAGGCCGGCCTGGGGCGGTGCGTGGCCTTCACCAGCTCCATCGACAGCCGCTGGGCCGCCCGCTGGCTTGCCTGGTCGGGATACGACCGCTTCTGGGAACAGGCCGTGCGCTGGGTGGGCAAGCCCGCCCAGCCCACCGATTGCGAGGTGTTCGTCGATGTCCAGGACCGCGACATCTCTGTCATCATCGAGGCGGCCGATACGCAGGGCCGCTCGATCCCACTGGCCCAGATCGAGGCCCAGGTCATCGGGCCGGACATGGCCATTGATCCCCTGCCGCTGACGCAGACCGGACCGGGGCAATACCAGGGGCGGTTCACCGCCCAGCAGCCGGGCAGCTACGTGGTCAATCTGCGTTATCGCAAGGTCGGGGCCGATGAAACGATCCAGACGGTGCAAAGCCCGGTGACGGTGCCCTTCGCCCCGGAGTTTCGCGACCTGCGCGACAACGCCCCCCTGCTCGAAGAGATCGCCCGGATCACCGATGGTCGCGTCCTCGAGCTTGGCACCGAGGCCGACCTGTTCGATCCCACCGGGCTGAAGTTCCCCCAGACCCTCTTGCCGCTCACCTCCTGGCTCATGCGACTGTGGATCGCGTTGTTCCTGGCGGACGTGGCCATGCGGCGGATCGCCTTCGACTGGATCGCCGCGCAACGGCGGGTCGCGACATGGTGGCGGGCCCGCCGGGTCAAGACCACCGGCGACGCGACCCTCGAGCGGCTCAAGCGTACTCGCGTGACCGTCCAGCAACGGTTCAAAAAACGCTCCGGCACACGGTTCGAGGCGTCCGAAAGCGACTTGCAGGGCTCGTCCGCCCTGCCCGAAACCGATGTGGGCCGTCCACCAAAACCGGAGCGAAAGCCGCCGCCGGCCGTCAAAACCACGGGCGAGCAGGAGACCTCGCACATTCAACAATTGCTCAAAGCCAAACGCGGCGCCCTGCACCGCGACGGCCGCGAGAAGGACGAAAACCAAACCTGAATCGGGAGACAGACCCATGACCGCCGAATCGCAAGACGTCAAGGAGCAGTGCCGGGCATTTCGGGAGATGTTCGACGCCCTCCGCAATGAAGTGGGCCGGGTGATCGTCGGGCACGAACCCATCGTGGAAAACGTCCTCATCAGCCTGTTCTGCGGCGGCCACGTCCTGCTGGAGGGCGTTCCCGGGCTCGGCAAAACGCTGCTGGTGAGAACGCTGGGCGCAGCGCTGTCGCTGGAGTTTCGGCGGATTCAGTTCACGCCCGACCTGATGCCCGCCGACATCATCGGCACGAACGTGATCGTGGAGGACCCGGCCACGGGGCACCGCACGTTTCGTTTCCAGCCGGGACCGATCTTCGGGCAGATCATCCTGGCCGATGAGATCAACCGGGCCACCCCCAAGACGCAATCGGCCATGCTCGAGGCGATGCAGGAGCACGCCGTCACCAGCGGCGGCACGCGGCACGCAATGCCCGAACCGTTCCTCGTGCTGGCCACGCAGAACCCCATCGAGCAGGAAGGGACCTATCCGTTGCCCGAGGCGCAGCTCGACCGGTTCTTCTTCAAGCTGCTGGTGCCGTACAGCAACCGCCAGGAGTTGAAGGTCATTCTCGATCGCACCACCACCGCCGCCGAGCCGCACGCTCGGGCCATCATCGCGGCCGACCAGATTCTCGATGCCCAGCAGTTGGTTAAACGCGTCGCCGTGGCCGAGCACGTGCAGGACTACGCGGTGCGTCTGGTGCTGGCCACGCATCCCGGCGGCGAGTTCGCCCCGGACGTGACCACTCGCTTCGTGCGATACGGCGCCTCGCCCCGTGGCGTGCAGGCCCTGATCCTGTCGGGCAAGGTACGGGCCCTGCTGGATGAGCGGTACCACGTGAGCTTCGGCGACGTCGTTGCCTCGTATCTGCCCGCGATGCGACACCGGATCCTGCTGAACTTTGAAGGACAGGCCGAGGGCATCGAGCCGGACCAGGTGCTCAACGAGATCCTGGAGACGCTGCCCAAGGCCCTGGAAGAGGACCTGCGAAAGGTCTGATCCATTCCCGGCTGACCGCGCCGAGGCGACAACGATCGAAAGACAGGGAGATCACAACGTGCGACGACACGCGTCTGAAAAGGAGAGCCCGGCAAGACCGAGCGGCCGCAAGCCACCGCTGCGCCCGCACCCTGGACTATCGTGCAAGGCTATCGCCTGATGACGACCACGCAACCGAAAACACGACGAACCCTGCGGGACCTGTTGGACCCGGCCTTCATGGCGCGGCTGGATGCGCTCGACATCCTGAGCCACAGGGCCCTTCGGGGCAAGCTTCGCGGCGAGCGTCGCTCCAAGCGGCGCGGCGAGGGCACCGAATTCGCCGATCACCGCCGCTACGTCGTCGGCGATGACCTGCGCTTCGTGGATTGGAACATCTACGGACGGCTCGATCAGCTCTTCGTCAAGCTGTTCCTGGAGGAGCAAGACCTGACGGTACACCTGCTGGTCGACGCCAGCGCCTCGATTGCCGAGCCGGATCGCGACAAGGATCGTTACGTGCGACGGTTGGCCGCGGCCTTGGGCTATATTGGGCTGGTGGGCAACAACCGTGTGACGATCAGCCTGTTCGGCGATGGCATCGTGGCCGAGGCGTCGAACCTCCGGGGCCGCGGACACGTGGCCCGCCTGGCGGAGGTGCTCCTGGACACCGAGGCCGGAGGCGCCTCGGATTTCGACAAGGCCTGCCGACAGGCCGCGGCGAGGCGCGTCGGCACCAGCGTGATCATCGTACTGAGCGACTTCCTCTTCAAGGAAGGCTACGAGACGGGCCTGCGCCGTTTGATCGGGGAACACTACGAGGTCTACGCCGTCCAAACGCTCAGCCCGACCGAGCTCGAACCGGAGCTGGCCGGGGACTTGAAACTCGTGGACGTGGAGGACGCCGACACCTCCGAGATCACCGTCAGCGCGGCGTTGTTGAAATACTACAAGCGGACGTTGGCGGCCTACTGCAACGGGCTGAGGGATTTCTGCGTACGACGCGGGGCGAGCTACGTGTTGGCCAACACCGGTACGCCCGTGGAACAGATGGTGCTCAACACCCTGCGTCGAATCCGTCTGGTGCGGTGAGACCCCAGTGAGGGGCCCGAATTATTAAGAACCCATGAAGAAAGTGAGAAAAAGGCGAGGACACGATAACGCATGGAATGGGTGACGCCCATCACGGGTCTGCTGGCCGCGGCCATCAGCATACCGCTGCTCTTGGCGCTGTATTTCCTGAAGCTCAAGCGGCTCGCCCAGCCGGTCAGCAGCACGCTGCTGTGGAAGCGGGCGGTGCAGGACCTGCAGGTCAACGCGCCGTTTCAGTGGCTTCGGCGTAATCTGTTGCTTCTGTTGCAACTGCTGGCCCTGGCGATGATCCTGATGGCCCTGGCCGGGCCGGTCTTGTCGATGGTCTCCGGCGCGGGTCAGCGCTACGTGCTGTTGATCGACCGGTCGGCCAGCATGAGCGCCGCCGACGTGGAGCCCAGCCGACTCGCCGAGGCCCAGCGCCGCGCCCGGCGGTTCGTCGAGTCCCTGCGGACGCGGGCAACGTTCGGCCTGCGGGAGACCGGCGATCAGGCGATGATCGTCGCGTTCGACGAACGGGCCAAGGTGATGTGTAACTTCACGTCGGACAAGCGGCAACTGGCCGCAGCCATCGACGCCATCGAACCGGGCCACGGGCGCAGCCGACTCAGCCAGGCCCTCACGGTGGCCAACGCGTTCGCCCAATCCGCCGGTGAGGAAGGCGGCGGCCGCAGAACCCCCGCCCGGCTGGTCCTCTACAGCGATGGACGGCTGGCCGACGTGGACGGCCTGGCCATAGCGCCGGATGACGTCGTCTACGAGCGCATCGGCCAAAGCCGGCAGAACGTTGCCGTCACCGCCCTGCAAGCGCGGCGCTCGTATGAGAGCCCCGACCGCGTGACGGTGTTCGCCACGGTGGCGAATTACGATACGCAGGCCGTCGACGTGGACGTGCAATTGAGTTTTGACGGGGACGTGCTGAGCGTCCGATCCCTGACGCTGCCCACGGCCCAACCCGATCCGGAGGGCGGCCCCGACCGGCCGGGCCAAGCGGCTGTGGAGTTCACCCTGACCCAGGCCGGCGGCGGCATCATCGAGCTGCGACAGTTGCACGACGACGTCCTCACCGCCGACGACGCGGCGTGGGTCGTCCTTCAACCGCCTCGTCGGAGCCGGGCACTGCTGGTCACCCGGGGCAACGTGGTGCTCGAGTCGGTCCTGCGGGCCTGTCCTCTGGCCGGTCTGGAGGTCATCGGCCCGGACGCCTTCGACGCGATGGACCCGGCGGCCTTCGAAGCCCAGGGGGCCTACGACGTCATCGTGCTCGACAATCACGTCCCCGCTATCCTGCCCCGGTCGCGTTACCTGGTGTTCGGCCGGCCGCCTAAGGGGATCGACGTGGTGGTGCCGCAACAGATCGAGAACCAGATGATCGTCGACTGGCGCCCGCAACACGCCCTGACCAAGCACGTGAACCTCGCCAACCTGTACGCGGCCAAGGGCTGGCGGATGATCCTGCCGCGAGACGCGGACGTGCTGGCGGAGTTCAACACGGCCCCGGCCATCGCCCTGTTGCAGCGTCAGGGCAGCACGTTCGTGCTCCTCGGCTTCGACGTATTCGACACGAACTGGCCCTTTGAGCCGAGCTTCGTGCTGTTCGTCTACAACGCGGTGACGTACCTGGGCCTGGAGGCCACCGGTTTTGAAGATACGATGCTGACGACTGGCGAACCCCTCGTGCTGGAGGGCGTCGAACCCGGCATGACCGTGCGCGTCAGCGGCCCTGGCATTGAAACCCAGCCCGTTCAGATTGGCCCCGGGCCGGTGGCTCGATTTGTCGGCACCGACCGCGTGGGCGTCTACACGCTCACCGTGGCGGGTCAGGCGTCGCGGGCTTACGCGGTCAATCTGCTGGACGACCTCGAAAGCGACGTGCAGCCGGCCGAGAACCTGGTCCTCGGCGCCAGCCGGGTGGTCGCCGCCCAGGAGGATCGAGCCCACCGCGCGAACCTGGCGCTGTGGCCCTGGCTGGTGCTGGGGGCGATGGTCTTGGTCTGTACGGAGTGGGTCGTGTACAATAGCAAGGTCCGGTTGTGATGGACCGCTTGCAGGGAGTGGATCATGAAACGTAAACGACGTGGACAGAGCGCAGTGGGGCGGTCCGCTGGCGGGGTGTTGGCTGCGATGCTGCTGCTCGGAACGCTCTGTGGCGACGCCCTTGGGGCCAGGCGGATCGAGGAGTTTAACGTCGATCTGTTCTTCGGCTGGGCCGGATGCTATCGCCCCATGGAATGGACGCCGGTCGAGGTCACCGTCGACACGGAGCTGGCCGAGCCCTTCGAGGGTCTGCTGACGCTCTCGGCCAATCAGGACGGGCTCAACCGGCTGCACGTCCGGCACGCGTTCGTCGTGACGCCCGATGCACCCGTCCACCTTCCTCTGGTCAGCAAGTTCGCCTTCGCCGCCGATCAGTGCCACGCGGAAATCCGGGATACGACCGGTCGCGTGCGGTGGACCAACACGTTCGATCTGTGGGACCCCTCGCTGCAGGTCCGCATGCTTCGCGCCGTGCAGGAGAACGACCTCCTCGTGGGGGTCATTGGCGAACGCAAATTCGGCCTGCTGCAACTGCCCCAGCAGACCGCCTGCGTGTCGGACCGCCAACGGGGCAAGGTGTACGTCGGTTCCAAGCTCGTCCGGTCGGCGCCGTGGGACTGGACGGGATACGCGGCGCTCGATGCGCTGGTGCTGTATGATCCGGATTGGAGTCGTTTCAGTCCCGACCAGCTTCAGGCCGTCATCGATTACGTGGAGAATGGCGGGATGCTGCTTGTTGTGCTGGGCATGGTCGAGCCGGACCTGAATGGGCCCGTCGGACGGCTGTTGCCCTTCGAGATCGAGGCCAGCCGGCAGGTGACTCTGGATCCCGAGACTCTCGGCGGGCTGGGATTGAGCGCCGAGACCGAGGAATCGGTTGTCTGTCGGCCCTTGCGAGCGAGGGATAACGGCATGGGGCTGAGCCTGATTCGCACCCGCCAGGACCAGACGATCGCCGGCGCCGCCTACGTGGGGTTCGGACGCGTGGCCGTAGTCGGGTTCGATCCGGCGGCCTTGTCGGACTGCCACCGGCAGCATGCCACGTCCTTTTGGGTGGCACGCCTGCGCGACCTTCTTGAAAAGCCCTCTCGCCGGCGCTTCGAGCCCTACGCCGAAAGTGAGGGCTTGGGCAACTACGGGCCGTCAGTCATGCGAGGCCGGATTTCCGTGCTCCTCGGCGGTCGGGACTCCTTGGACGACATCCCGCTGCGACGAAGCATTCTGCAGGTCCCCGAACAGCAGACCGAGGACCCGCAAGCCAACTGGCAGAGTTTCACGATCGGCTACGCCCGGGCCGGCAGCAACGCCATCATGGAACACCTCTACAATATCACCGAGATGAAACCGCTGAGCATCTGGTGGGTGATCCTGCTGCTCACGCTGTTGGCGATCCTGCTGGGTCCGGTCGATTACATCGTCCTCAAACGTAAAGGGCTGCTGCCCCTGACGTGGGTCACCAGCGTCGGCTGGATTCTGCTGTTCAGCGTGGGGGCCTATTACGGCGTGGAGGCGCTGCGCGGCGGCAACTGCCAGTTCCGCATGGTGACGGTCACCGATCTGATCGCGGGCGCCGACCACGGCTGGCGGACCGAATACGCGGGCATCTTCGCCCCGCGCAGCGATGATTACGTCTTCGAGAATCCCCGGCCGACCGAGAACGCCCGGCCCTGGTGGTCCGGCGTGGCGCCGACGGAGGAGTCCCTGTACTGGTACCGTCAGCAGCCGGGCAGCCGCAACGTGGTGTGTGTGCAGCACGATGGATCCAACATCCCCATCTCGGTCCCGATCAGCATCTGGACGATTCAGACGCTCATGAGCGAGCGGCCGGTGCTCAATCGCGAATTCGAGGCGGCCGTGCGTCGCGAGGGAGACTCCTATACGCTGACGATCACCAACCTTTCGGACCGCCCGATCGACGGCGGTTACGTCCTGCTGGCGTCGGATCGACGGATGGACTTCGGCGAGGTGCCGCCCCGTGCGGAGCGCACGTTCAGCGGCCGACCGCAAACGTTCGAGGGCTGGACCCGAATCATCCAGCGCCAACAACGCCAGTTGCGAGACGGCCGAGGCGGCCTGGACGCGCTCGAGCATGAGGTTGCGTATGCCGCGGTCGGCGTGCTGCCCCGAACCCAGACGATGTACGATTACCTGGCCCAGGGGGCGGTGATCGTCTGCGCCCATCGCCACAGCTCGACGGTTCCCTATCGCCTGGAGCAGCGGACCTACCAGGCCGACAGCCTGGAACTGATTCGACAAATCGTGTTCCCCGCGGACGGAGAGACAGGATCATGATCGAAACCCACAAACTGAGCAAGTATTACGGCGATCTGGCCGCCCTGGTCGATTTGGACCTGCACATCGACGAGGGGACGATCTTTGGCTTCATCGGTCCCAACGGCGCCGGCAAGACGACCACCATGCGGATCCTCGCGACGCTCCTGGAGCCCACCCGCGGTCGCGCCGTCATCGACGGACTGGATGTGCGGCTCCAGGGCAAGGAGGTCCGTCGTCGTGTCGGCTACATGCCCGACTTTATGGGCGTGTACGACGACCTCAAGGTCTTCGAGTATCTGGAGTTCTTCGCCGCGGCGTTCAACATTGAGCGGCGCAAGCGCAAGGACATCGTCGAGGGCGTGCTGGAACTGACCGATCTGCAGGGCAAGCGGGCCGCCGCCGTCGACAGCCTGTCGCGCGGCATGCAGCAGCGCCTGGGACTGGCCCGCGTGTTGATCCACGACCCGAAGGTGCTCATCCTCGATGAGCCGGCCAGCGGTCTCGATCCCC
Source organism: Phycisphaerales bacterium (assembly GCA_011055475.1). Taxonomy (GTDB): domain Bacteria; phylum Planctomycetota; class Phycisphaerae; order Sedimentisphaerales; family Anaerohalosphaeraceae; genus DSDH01. The sequence continues at coordinate 8,603 of DSDH01000656.1, forward strand.
GGGCCCGGATTGAAATCCGCGAGCTGCTCCGCGAGCTCAAGCGCATGGGCAAGACGATCATGATCTCCAGCCACATCCTTAGCGAGCTCGAGGAGATCTGCGACCACATCGGTATCATCGAGCAGGGACGCCTCGTGTTCAGCGGCACCCTCGACGAAATCCGCCGCCGGATCGGCATTCAGAACAAGATGCGCGTCCGCGTCACCGGCGATCCACAGCGCGCCGTCGAAGTGCTCACCGCCCTGCCGAACGTGCGTGAGGTCCGCCGTGAGGACGGCTATGTCGCCGTCATGTACGCCGAGGGCTGCGAGATCGACGGCAGCATCGCCCGGGCGCTGGTCCAGGCCGGGCTGGACGTCCTAGCCCTCGAACCCGAACAGTTGAAGCTCGACAATGCGTTTCTCGAACTGACCCAAGGCATCGTTCACTAGATGGACTCTTCACGGAACACCCCATGCCGCATCACGACTCATGGCGGACCTGGCAACGGTGCCATCCGATCGACCTGTTCGGGCCGATCGTGGACAAGGAGCTGCGCATCGCCTCTCGACACAAAACGCATTATGCTCTGCGCACGCTCTACGTGGCGGTGCTCACGGTAAGCCTGGCGGGCGTCTGGTTCTCAACGGTCGGCCTGGGTCCCGTCACCGCCGGCGCCCACCAGGTCGCCGCCATGGCCCGGGCCGGACGGACCACGGTCTTTCTGATCACGGCCATTCAGTTCTTCGCCCTGCCGGTGGTCGCCGCGGTCCTGCTGAGCAACAGCATCAGCGAGGAAATCGAACGCGGCACCCTGGCCGTGCTGCTGACCACGCCGATCCGAAGCCTTCAGATCGTCGCCGGCAAACTGGTTGGGCGATTGATGCTGCTGGTCTTGCTGGTGGCGATCAGCCTGCCGCTGCTGGCCATCGTGCGGGTCTTCGGCGGCGTGCCGTGGGGCTTCATCGTGACGGGCGTGTGCCTGACGTTCAGCACGGCCGTCTTTGCCGGCTCCCTGAGCCTGCTGGCGTCCACGTGGCTGCCGCGGGCCCATCAGTCCGCGGTGGTGGCGCTGGCCGTCCTCGTGCTCCTGGGACTGCTGACGGCCGTCCAGGCCAGACTTGCCCCCGGCCCGATTGCATCGCCCGGTCTGTCGCATCTCTGGGCCACGGCCGCCCTGTTCAGCCCCTACACCGTGTTCCTTCAGAACGGCGGCACCTTGAACCCCGGTTTGGGTACGGGTTCGGGCGCTCCCTGGGTGGCGCACTGCCTGCTGACGCTCGCGGTCTCAATCGTTTTATGTCTGCTGGCGGCGGTCTGGCTTCGCCGGGCGATGCTCGTCGAGGCCTTCGGCGGCCGACGGCGATTCCTGGCGGGGTGGTTCGGCCGCAACGCCCGCCATCGGTTCGTGGAGCAGCGGGACGTGCGGCGGCTGCGCGGTCCGTGCATGTTCTGGAAGGACACCCAGCACATCCGCCCGCGCCCCTGGCTGGAGCCGGCGATGGTGGCCGTCGTCGCGGCGACGTTCTACGTGGCGGCGTGGCTCGTTCCGCCAAGCCTGGCCTCGCGCCATGTCCACGCCGCCCTGGCCGGAATCATCGTGTTCGTCGGCCTCATGCGCACCGCTGTGCTGGCCGCCGGGGCCTGCGCCACCGAACGCGAAAAGCGATGCTGGCCCGTGCTGTTGACCACCCTGCTCGATGAGCGGCAGATCGTCCGCCAGAAGGCCCTAGCGATTCTGACGGCCACGCTGCCGCTGTGGATATGGCTCGTCCTGCACACCTCTGTCTTCGCCGCCATCGACGTGCTTGACCCGGTCGCCTTGGTGGGTGTCGCCGTGTTCGTCCCCACCGGCCTGCTGCTGTTCCTGGGCTTGGGGATGTACTTCGGCCTGCGGGCCACGACCGTGACGCGCGCCGTGGCGATGACCTTCGCTGTCGTGGTCGGCCTGTGCTTCGTGCTGCCGATGGCCGCCGTGGCCAACCCGGTCGTGGGCGTGATTCTGAGTTTTCTCATCGACGGCCGGGACGTCTACGGCCGCCTCGGCCAACTTCTCTTCATGCTGATGTTCGTCGGGCCCGTCCTCGTCGTCGACGTGTTCCTGGGCGCCGGTTTCCTCTGGCAAGCGGAGTGCCAGATACGACGCCACGTTTTTGCCCGGTCCGGATCGGACGGGATCGGAGACTGACACCATGGGCCGTATCCTGCAAACACTGTGTCGGCCGTCCTGGTGGGTCGGTCCCATCTTCGACAAGGAGCTGCGGGTCTCCAGTCGGCGCAAACGCAACTATGCCCTGCGCTTCGGCTACCTCGTGAGCCTGACCGCCCTGATCGCCCTGGTCTGGGTCAGCGCGGTCGATTTGCGGGGCGGCTCACTGGCCGTCCAGCAGGCGCGGATGGCCGAAGCCGGAAAGGTGATTATCACCGGCATCATCATCTTCCAATTCGTGGCCACACAGTTCATCGCCGTCATCATGCTCAGCACGAGCATCAGCGATGAAATCTACCACCGCACCCTGGGCGTCCTGATGACCACCCCGATCAACAGCTTTCAGATCGTCATGGGCAAGCTCTTCAGCAAACTGCTGCAGTTGCTCGTGCTGCTGGCCATCAGCCTGCCGCTGCTGGCGATCGTGCGTGTGCTCGGCGGCGTGCCCTGGGGCTTCATCGGGTCCAGCCTGTGCATTACCCTGACCGCCATCCTGTTCGCCGGGTCGCTGAGCCTCTTGTTCTCGATCAGCGGCCGCAAATCCTATGCGGTGATTCTCACGACGATGCTGACGCTGGTGGTGCTCTATGCCTTCGTGCCGGGCACGCTGTTCTGGTTCCTGTACTACACGCGGCTTCAGGCCTTGCTGTTGCCCTTGACGACGTTGCTCAACCCGGTGATCACGATGTTTCTGAACACCCAGACGATATTCCAATCGGGGCTGCTGAGTCAGTTGCCCTTCTTCGATCTGCTCTGGCCGATCCACTGCCTGCTGATGCTGCTGGCCTCGGCTGTTGTTCTGGCCTGGTCGATCTGGATCGTGCGGCGCGTCGCGTCGCGGGAGGCCGTGGGGGCGCCGGCCATCGGCTGGCGATGGCTCCTGGGCCGAGGCTCCCGACCCAACGGTTCGAGCGCCCCGGCCGAGGAAGAACCCCTCCGCGAGGTCATCGGTTCGCCGATCCTGTGGAAGGAACTGCGGGCGCCCTTCATCCAGGGCAGCCGACGCGAGAACCTGGCCGGTCTGGTGGTCTCTGTCGCCGCGCTGGGCTTCACGTACTGGATGGGCTATCGCGACGACCTGCTGCGCGAGGACAACACGCACATGTCGTACGTCACGATCTTCGTGTCGATGGGCCTGATGTGCCACCTCGTGCTGGCGGCCACCACGTTCACCATCGAGAAGGAGCGCCGCTCCTGGCCGCTGTTGCTGGCCACCACGCTCGACGACGTCGCCATTGTCTGGGGCAAAGCCGTGGGCGTCGTGCGGCGGTGTCTGCCCGTTTGGGCGTTCCTGGCCGCGCACGTCCTGCTGTTCATCCTGGCCGGGTACATTCATCCCGTGGCCGTCGTGCACGTGGCCCTGATCGCATTGTGGATCATCGTGTTCCTGACGGGCAGTGGATTGTACTTCAGCGCGTTGTTTCGACGGACCACCACGGCGGTCGTGGCGAACATGGCCCTGGCCGCCCTGCTGTGGTTCCTGGCCCCCGTCGTCCTGGGCCTGTTCGCCGAGGGAGGTCAGCGGGCCGGCGGTTTTCTGATGGCCTACCTGCGGGCCCATCCCCTGGTGCAGACCAGCATCGTGATGCGCGGCGACGGCGGCGACGTGAACGCCACGGCATCATTGGGCCAACTGCGCTATTTCTGGCCCGACCGCAGCGGCACCGGCGTGCTCGAAACCACCGGCATCCTGGCACTGCACGCGTTGGCCTACAGCGCCGTGGGGGTTCTGTTCGGCTGGCGGGCCAAGTGCCGATTGCGGAAAGGCATTTTCTGACCGTTTGACGAGACCAGACGTGTACCCTTTGCGTGATGCCATCACGTTGTCGTGGTTGACCGGGCCGATCTTCGACAAGGAGCTGCGCGTCGCCAGCCGCCGCCGACACACGTACTGGATGCGCACGGCGTATATCCTGATTCTGGGCGCCCTTGTGGCCCTGCTGTGGCTCCAGATGCAGCTCTTGGCCGTAACGGCGCCCCAAAGTCGGCGGATGGTGGAAACGGCGGAGATGGCCCGCCTGTTCAGCCTGATCATGGTCTGGCTGCAGTTCATCACGCTTCATCTGATCGCCTTGGCCC
>DSDH01000498.1 GCA_011055475.1 Phycisphaerales bacterium
AAGGCCGGCCAGGATCGCGAGGAGGACACCTGTGCGTTTCATGGCTCTTGTACTCCGGCGGGTCATCATGGATCGCGTGCTCAGAAGGGCCAGATGAAATCGAAGATCTTGGCCAGCCAGCCCGGCTCGTTGTAGTCGCCGGTCACGCCGTCGCTGATGCTGACGAGCGTGAAGTTCGCGACGCGCTCGCTGCGAATCGTATTGTCGAAGGCGATATCGCTGGGCCGGACGATGCCGCTGAGCTGAATGACCTGGCGGTCGCCGCTGACCTCGCGGGCGCGGGTGCCCAGGACAAGCAGGTTGCCGTTGGGCTGGACGTCCTGTACCACCACCGTCATCCGGTCCTCGAAGGAACGCTCGTCCTTATAGTCGCTCTTGCCCTCAAGGCTCTTGCTGCCGGTCGCGGATATCTTCAGGCTCGGCAGGCTGGGGACGAGGTGCTCGACGGTGAAGTTGTCGCCGTCGAAGTCCAGGCTGTGGGTCGTGCTCTTGTCAAGCTTGCGGTCGACCTTGTTGTCAACCTTGTGATCTTCATTGATAATGATGGTCAGCACGTCGCCGACCTTCCAGGCCTTGTCGTCGGCGTAGAGGGGCTTGCTGTCCTTGTGGCGTTTGGCCCAGATGCTGCCGGCCGGGGCCGTCGCGGCCAGGATGCCGATGAGCAAGACCATCAGGGACACGGGTTTTGAATGACTCATAGGTCGATTCCTTCATGATAGGGTTCGACGGTTCCATTGGATCGGACACGGCCGGTGATGATGCGACCGCCTCGATCGGTGCCCATGCGGACCTTGATGAGTTCACCGAGCCGGCCTTCGCTCAGGGCCTGGCCGACCCAGGAGACCACCAGGACGGAGGTCTCGAGCCGGACGACGACCATCTGTCGCTGGCGGACAAGCACCGGCGGCTCCGGATCGGCGACGAGCGTATCAGGGATGGGCTGGCCGGCACGAATGGGCCGCCGGACGACCTGCCCGAAGGGGGCCTGCCATCCCGGCGAGGGCGGCTGATCGGCGTCGAGGCTGGTGATCTTCGTGTTCTCCATGGTCAGCACCGTGCCGGGCGCCAGATCGACGACGGCGACGGCCTGGGGGTGCTGATATCGCAGGGCGAAGGCGACGTCGCGATGCCCGACGACGCGGCCATCCTGCACGATGTCCACCCGCACGCGCTGCGTTCCGTGGATGGTGTAACGGCTCATGCGAGGCCGCAGCTCCACGTTGGCGGTCTCGCCCGGCAGAACCCACGGCTCGGGCGATTGGATGACCTTCACCGAATGAGGTCGCGCCGCCTGCATCTGGGCATCGAGAAAGGCGCGGGCCACCGCGATGAAGCGTTCCGGTCCGATGGTCGTCTCGTTGCGACGCACCACGACCTGCTCGGCGCCGCTGAACGTCACGGCGCCGCCGTCGATGCCGCAGGAGGCCAACCGACTGAGCAAGGCGTGGCGATCCAGGACGATCTGCTGGCCGGCGACGGAGAACACCCCAAGGCTTACGGCCTGGGCCTTTTGCCGCAGAGCCGGATCGCCCTGGCAGACGGCGACCTGATCGAAAGTGATTTGCTCGCCCTGGATGACGACCTCGCGCGGCAGATAGATGCGCAGCGTCTGGTCGGCGGCCGGCGCGTGTCCGGCGACCATCAGCAGCCAGGCTACTATCAACACGTGTCTTGTCATGGCAGGCCTCCGGTCCTCTACCGCACGAGCGTGTTCAGTTGCTGGAGCATGTTGTCGCCGACGCGGATGCACCGCGAGTTGATCTCGTAGCCGCGCTGGGCCTGGATCAGGTTCACCAGCTCGCTGACCATCTGGACGTTGGATTTCTCAAGGTACTTGGAGAGGATGCTTCCATAGCCCTCCTCGCCGGGGGTGCCAGATCGAGCGTCGCCGCTGGCCTCGGTCTCGCGGTAGAGGTTCTGGCCCTCGGCGCTGAGGCCGGCGGGATTCTGAAAGCGGTACAGCTCCAGCGTGCCGACCACCTGGTTGCCGCTGGGGGTCTCGACGTTGACGGTGCCGTCCCGGGCGATATCGACCGAGATGGCCTCCTGCGGAATGGTGATACCGGGACTGATAATGTAGCCCGAGGCGGTGACGAGCCGGCCGTCGGCGTCCATCTGAAGCGCGCCGTCGCGGGTGTAGCGTTCCTCGCCGTTGGGCAGCGTGACCTGCAGGAAGCCGTCGCCCTGGATGGCGATATCGAGCGCGTTGCCGGTGTTCTGGAACTCACCGACGGTGAAGATGCGGTTGGTGCCGGCCAGTTGCACGCCGCTGCCGACCTCCAGGCCGCTGGGCGCGGTGATGCCGCTGGCGATTTCGCGACCGGCCTCGCGGATCTTCATGTAGAGCAGGTCCTGGAAGTTCGCGGTGGAGCGCTTGAACCCGGCCGTGTTGATGTTGGCCAGGTTGTTGGCGATGATGTCCACCTGGGTCTGCTGGGCGTCCATGCCCGTGGCGGCGGTTGAAAAGGCTCGTAACATCCGTGTTCTCCTCTTGTCCAGGGCTGCTCCCGCCGTTGCGGGGAGCGCCCGTTCAAATCACCAGGAACGAATCGTCTTTGGATTTCGCGTCGTTATCCTTGTCGCGGGCGGTCGGATTCGTGCCGATGCGGCGGTCGTCCTCTTGGGCGCCGTCCTCGCTCGACCAGTACGTGTAGATGTTGTCGTTCCGGACGCCGCAGTCGCTGGCTTTCTCAAAGGAGACGTGGCTGTCGCCGAAAAGGACATTCTGCCCTTCGCGTTCATGGGCGAATGCATTGGCCCGCTGTATCTCCCACTTTTCCCATGGGGTGCCTTGGTCCCAGTACCGGGGCAGAAACGAGACCTTGCCCTTCCAGTCATCCACCGTGATCGACGCCGGCGGTGGCACGAAGTCACCCTCCTTCATCCAGGGGTTCATTTCCGCTGCTACCGCAAAACTTGCCGGTCTTGACCGATCGGCGGGATACTGGCCATACGGCAGATGCATGGCGTAGCTGACGTGCTTGTACGGATCGGGGCCAAAATCCCACAGCTCCACGAGATCAGGGCCTTTTGTCTTTGTAGGAGAGTAGTCAAAGGCTCTTCGCTGTCCGTCCTGCGGGCAGACGAAGGCCTTGGGGCTTACATCCGCATATCGCACGAGCAGGTACCAACTGGCCGTCACGGTGCGACCGACGTCGGACTGTGCCCCGCCCGGCGAGAAGTCCGGCGTCGTCAGGTCATAGGAAAAGCCCAACTGCTTGGCCCACGGCCCGGTCCCCGGTAACTGCGGAAAGCGGTCGGCGTAATCATTAGCGTAAATGGCCATCGCCGTACCCAGGCCCGTGAGGTTCGTCCTGCATATCGCGCCTGCGGCGGGTCTTCGCGCCTCTTTCTCGCGCAGCATGACGACACCGAGGGCACCGAAAAGCAGCGCCACGGTGATGATCACCGTCACGGTTTCCACTCGTGTCAGGCCATGTCGTCGATTCATCATTTAACCCACAGATCAACCGGTCGCGATACCCATGATCGTCCGCGTGAGTTCGCGGCTGCGGTTCATCAGGTTCATATTGGTTTCATACAGTCGTGACACACCGATCAGGCCCACCAGCTCCTCCATGAGCTTGACGTTGGACCCTTCCTGGTAGCCCTGGCGGACCTGAACATCGCGCGCCTCGACGGGCAAGATCCCCTCCGGCGCCTTGTAGGCCCCGAAACCCACGGGCCGCAGTTGGCCCTCCTCCTCGCCGAAGTCCACGATCCGCAGCCGGCCGAACGGCACCCCATTGGCGGAGATCGCGCCCTCGGATGAGATCTGCAACGCCTGTAAGTCGGTATCCGGCGGGATGATGATCAGCCCATCGGCGCCGGCGACCTGCCGCCCGCGCGAATCGGTCAGATGACCCAAGCCGTCGACCTGGAAGGAGCCGCTTCGCGTGTAAAGCGGGCCTTCGGGGGTCTCCACGACGAAGAAGCCCCTGCCCTGCAGGGCGACATCCAGCGACCGATCCGTGGCCACGAGCGTCCCCTGCGAAAAATCGGTCGCTCGCTGGGTGAGAATCTGGGCCAGGGGCGGATCGGAGGCCGGGGCGTCGCCCAGCTTTTCAATCAGGTGACGGCTGAACGTGTTGACCTGCCGCTTGTATCCGGCGGTGCTGACGTTGGCCAGGTTGTTGGCGATCGACTGGTATTCTTCCATCAGCGATCGGATGCTCGATCCCAGAGGATGCGGCGCGCTACTCATGGGCCTGCCCTCCCGCGAGGATCAGATCGTCGGTGGCGGCTTCGATGTCGCCGCCCTGTTGCACGGCGATGCGATTAGTCACGCGGATCAGCTCATTGACGCCGGCGTCGCTCAGTCCGATCAGTTCCACGCCGATCGAGCTGCTGACGGCGGTGTCGCGGGACCCGCGGACCTCGGTCAGGTCCTGGACGATCCGTCCGTCGTCGAGCTGGAAGACCACCAGCAACCGCTCGCCGGGCCGTACGTCCAGGTCGCACTGGAGACGCAGGCCGGGGCCGGAGATCTCCGTCACCGTCGCCTGCTGGAAGGGGATGGCCAGGCCTTTTCGATGCGCCTTGGCCTCGATCATGGGAAAACGCGCGACCAGGGCCGGTCGGCGGACCACGGCCCGCACAAAACGGCGCCGGTTGATGAAAATGACGTTGTCGGAATGGCTCAGCTCAAGGCCCTCCGGGCTGCACGCCAGGGTCAGGGCATCGAAGCCCCACGTCGCCGAGCCGAACCGATACCGCACGTTCCAGGCTTGGCCGGGCGGGCTGGCCACGGGGATCGCCGTGCGGACGACGAGCTCGAAGTCGTCATTCCGCGTCACGACCCCTTCGATCACCGTGTTCTCGTCGGTCCCGACGGGGTGAAGCGTGACCAGCTTGCCCTCGGGGATGGCTCGGCTGCTGATGCCTTTGTCGTGTCGGCTCCGCTTGATACCGTACGCCTGATCGGTGGCACGAAAGCCCAGCTTCTCCGTGATGGACTGGATGGCGGCGTTGAGCCGCTTGCGATCGACGATGCTGTCGCCGCGGGCGAAACGCTCCTGCATGAGTTGCGCAGCGCCCTTGTGGAACGCGGGCATCAGGCTGAAAACGGACATTTTCCGCTGGAGACCCGATCGTTCGACGATACCCGTGAGAATCTCGTGCTCGGCGGCCGTCAAGCCGCGGCGCAGGCACTCCTCGTCGAACTGCTGCTGGTCGGTCTGGCTTTCCCGCTGGCGCCGCATCCGCCGCACCGCCATCAGCACGACCGTGAGGATGAAAATGACCGACAGACCGGTCAGGATGAACCAGCGGTCGCGCATGAAATCCCACGCCGACGGCGGGTGGAAGCGGCGCATGGCCTGGTAGCGCTCGGTCGGGCTCAGGACCGCGACCACGCCATAGCCGATGGGGTTCAACAGGATGTCCGCCCAGGCCCCCACGCCCGATTCCTTACCGGATGAGATTGGTCAGCTCGCGCAGGACGTCGTTGGCCACGCGGATGGTGCGCGCGTTGGCCTGGTATCCGTTCTGCGCCTGCATCATGTTCACGAACTCGGTGGCGACGTCCACGTTGGACTTCTCCAGGCTCTTGCCGGTGATGGTCCCCGCCCCGCCGGTAGCGGCCATCGTGGCGATGGCCGAGCCGCTGTTGGCCGACGACAGGAAGTAGCCGTCCCCCACCGCCTCCAGGCCGCCGGGGTTCTGGAAGGTGGCCAGTTGGAGGGCGGCGACGTTGCGCTTGACGCCGTTGGTGAAGGTGCCGACGACCATGCCGCTGTTGTCAATGGAGATGCTGGACAGTCCGCCGGCCTGGTAGCCGTCCTGGCTCAGGGCGTTGGCGCTGGACTGTTCGCTGTAGAACTGGGTCAGGCCGGTGAACTCCCCCTCCGTCCCCAGGTCGAAGGCAACCAACTGCGTGGTGCCGGGGTTCGACGCGAACTGGACGCCGATGGACAGGCTCTCGCTGGTGTCGGCCAGACCGGCGTAGGAGCCGTCGGTATTGAACTGGATGCCGGAGATACGCCGGTTGAACGTGGAGGCGTTCAGGTCGTACCCGCTCCAGGTGGGGCTGGTCTCCCCGCCGATGCTGGGAACCACCAGGTCCCACGTGTTGGTCGTGTCGGTCTTGACGAGGTAGCCGTTGAGCACATGGGGCTCGCCCATTGAGTCGTACACGGTGATATTAAAGGATTTGCTGTCGTTGCCGCCGGGCGTGGTCAGGTTGAAAAAGCTCGGCAGGGTCAGCGATTCGGATTCGTCGGCGGTGTAGCTCATGCCGGTGATCATGGCCTGGTTGTACCCGGCGGAGTCGGCGGTGAGCACGATCTGCCCGTCCGAGTTGAGGGCGGCCGTCGCGTCGGAGAACTTGCCGCTGACCCAATCCAGCAGGTCCTGGACCGTGCTGGCGCTGGTGACGGTATAGTCGCCGGCGGGCAGCGCGGTGGCGCCGTCGGACAGCACGCCCGTGATGGAGATCGTACCGTGCGGGCTGGTGGCCCCGTTGAGGGTGAACTGATCCAGATCGACGAGGTTGGTGGTGGTCGCCGCGATGCCGGCGCCGCTGCCCGTAGTGAACGCCAGGTTGGCCGTGAGCTTATGGATGGTGGCGTCGCCGGCGGAGGCGCTGGAGCGCAGGTTGCCGTTCATGGTGACCGTCGTCGTGGCGTTGGCCGGCATGGAGGCGTCCCACGGGATGTGGATGCTCGTGTCGCCGGGGGTCTGAAAGCCCTCGACCTCACCGTAGTTTCCGATGCGCTGCACCTTGTAACCGGTGGCCGGATCGACGAGCGTGTTGTCCGAATCCACGGCGAACGAGCCAATGCGGCTATAGACGTTCTGGCTGCCGTCATTAAGGACGAAATAGCCCTCCCCGTCAATGGCCACGTCGAGGTCCTGACCGGTGGACATGATATTCCCCTGGCTCATGTCTCGGTTGATACTGGCGATGCCCACGCCGCTGCCCATCTGTTGGGGGTTGGTGCCGCCCAACGACCCGGCCGGCCCGCTGGCCTTGCGGATCGTCTGGCTGAGCAACTCGGAGAAGGTCACATTGCTGGCCTTGTACCCAATCGTATTGACGTTCGCCAGGTTGTTACCGGCCACGTCCAACATGGCCTGATGGGCCTTGAGCCCCGATACCCCTGATGCCAACGCTCCCATCTTTGTCTCCTTCTGTTCGGACCACGATCCTACTTGGCAATACTGGTAATCGCGTCGAGCTGCACGGGGAACGACCGCCGCTCGGTCTGCCCCTGGTTGTCCACCACCTCGGCCTCCACGTCGAGCACGGGTCGGCCCGAGACAAAGTGAATGGACTCGACCGTCCCGGTGAGAAGTCGGCCGTTCTCGTCGGCCTTGAAGGTCACCTCCTGATCCAGCAGGGAGCGCGCGTAGTCGAGCTCGGCCACCAGCATGGCGCCTTTGAAACTGCCGTCCATCTGCTCGATCATCGCGTTGATCGTCTCCAGATTGGCGTTCATCTTCTCCGTCTCTTCGAGCTGGGAGAACTGCGCCAGTTGCGCGGCCATCTGCTGATGGTCCATGGGTTCCAGCGGGTTCTGATTCCGCAACTCCTCCACCAACAGCATCATGAAGTCGAGCCGCTGTTCGCCGGCTGAGCCGATACCTTGCATGGGCTTGGCGTCCTCAACGTTCGGTGACCGTTTGTCATAGCGAATCCGTCTTGGGGTTTTAGGCTTGCAATCGCCGTGCCATGCCGCGAGGTTTCACCGCGACGACGACCCTAACCTGTTTGAGAAAAAGGCGTTAGCGGTTCCGCGGAAGCGGGCCCTTGAGTCAGAACCATGTCGCAGCGTTTGCGCGGGGCGGATAAAAAGTTCCCATTCGCCGCACAGTTTTCCTTCCCCGTCCATCCCCGCGAGCCGGGCGCGACCGCGCGCCCCGCACGGGTCTGGAGCGTAACGGGGCTGTTGCATTCGCGAGCCGTCTGAAGGGCGACGCCTTTTATGGGACGGTCCCATAAAAAATTTAAGGTTCTTCCCCTATCGAGCCGAACAGTCCTCTATAAATCAGTCGGTCGAACAGCATGGGTCTTTCATCATTGCGCGAGATAAGTGAATATGGCGTTGGACAAGATTCTGGTCGTTGGCAAAGACTCGCAGACACACCAATGGATCAGACCATACACCAGAGAATTGTTCGCGGCCGACGAGCCCGATGACGTGTGGGGCATGCTGGAGCGTATCGCCCCCCACGCCATTCTGATTGATCCCCTTGTGCCCCGATCCGCCGTTCAGGAGTTTCTCTGCCAGGCGGAGCAAAACGAGCAGACCCCCCCGGTGGTCGTGGTCGACGCCGATGAACCGTCGGCCCAGACCGATCGGTTCCACCGCCTGGGCGCGTTCGACGTGATTAAAGGATACCGGGATCGCCATCGCATCGGGCAGGTCATCGACCGTATCGCGCAGCGGTGGGCGGCCTCATCGACGGATGCGCACTTCTTTTCCAGCGAGTGTCCGTCGTCGGTGTCGATCGTCGGCCGCAGCCCGGCGACCGACAAGGCGTTGAAGATGATCCGCATGGTGGCCCGCAGCACGTGCAACCCCGTGTTGATCGTGGGTGAAACGGGCACGGGCAAGGAGCTGGCGGCCAAGGCGGTGCACATCCTGCGACACGGGTCCAACAGCGCGTTCGTGGCGCTGAACTGTGCGGCCTTGACGGCGACACTGCTGGAAAGCGAGCTCTTCGGACACGTCAAGGGAGCGTTCACCGGCGCGGACCGCGACAAGGTGGGCCTGTTGGAACGGGCCGGGGCGGGGAGCATTTTCCTCGACGAGATCAGTGAAATGCCCGTCGAGCTTCAGGCCAAACTCCTGCGCGTGGTGCAGGAAAAGACGTTCCGCCGGGTGGGGGGCACGGAGGACCTGCAGTGCCGCGCGACGATCATCGCATCGAGCAACCAGAACCTGGATGAGGCGGTCCGTGAGAAACGCTTCCGGCGGGATCTGTACTACCGCCTTTCGATCTGCCCGATCGTGCTGACGCCGCTTCGCAACCGACAGCGGCGGGACGACATCCTGCTCTTGGCCGAGTACTTTCTGAGGCATTCGACGATTTGTCCCGAAAAGACCGGGCGGATCGAGGGGCTCACGAGTCTGGCCCAGAGGTGCCTGCTGGAGCACTCCTGGCCCGGCAACGTCCGCGAGCTGAAGAACGTAATCGAGCGGGCCATCCTGCTGGAGTCCGGCTCGAAGATCGGCACGGACAGCCTGATCCTGCATCCCGAGCGCGAAGCGGATGCGCCCGGCGAGACGGCGCCCACGGGTTTGAAGGATTTCAGCCTTGAACGGGCCGAAAAGGAGCTGGTCAAGCGGGCCTTGCAGGAGGCCGGCTGGCAGAAGACCCGCGCTGCGGCGCTGTTGGGGATTACCCGGGCGACCCTCTACGCCAAGGTCAAGCAGTACGGGATCATCCAGCCCGACAAGCAGCCCGCCGCCGTTTCATAGCAACCGCGCCTCGTTGTCCATCCCTTTCGCCAGCTCCGGCGTCGCCGTGCTCCAAGCCGAATCCATGACGGCCAGACAGATTGCGGTCTGCCCGTGACCAAGCCTCCATCGCGTCCAGGTGTATCAAAACCAAACAGGACGGACGGCCAGCGGGCGCAGCCGGCCCGGAATCTGAGCAGGGACATGCACGGGCAGCCGGCAAACCGCGTCGCGGGCGTTGTGGCACGGTTGTTGCACACAGGAGGGGGTGTCATGGTGCGCCGGCGCCGTCTTCCGGCCCGCCGATGAACGCGACTGAGACGAACTCTGGACCGCCACATGGGCATGGATGCGGAAACAAGGGAGCTGTTCGAGCAGGCCACGCACGCGCCGCGCGAATCGGACGTGTTTGCGGGCAAGCTGCCTTCGGATGTATCGATCCCGGACGTATTTGGCGGCGACGAGACCCTGCATCGGCGGATCGAAAGGGCCCAGGGACCCCGGCTTCTGAGCCGGGCCGGAGCCGTGGCCGGGGCGGCGGGGCGTTTCTGGACGCCGGCGCATAGTGTCATCCTCGCCAATATCCTGGTAATCGGGGCCGTGCTGACCACGCTGTGGTTCCGCGGCCCAGGCGCACGGCCCACAGCCGGCCCGGAACAGAGCACCGGATCGACGGGGCTGCCCCAGGTACAACTGAGTCGAACCACCGCCGCGGTCCTGGATGAGTCGATCTCATGGGACGTGGCCCAGGGATTTCTCCAGGCCGGCGACGTGACCAAGGCGTACTACGTGTTCGAGAAGCTCCATCGCAACCTGACCGCCGCTATGGACACCGATGAGTACCTCAAAGACCTGCTGGCCTTGCAGATGGCCGTTTGCCTTTCGCAGATGGAGCAGCCGGGTCCGGCGGGCGTGTTGTTCAGCCAAGCCCTTCAGAGCCGCTCTCCGGCGGTTCGGGCACTGGCCAATTATCAGCGGATGTTCATGGAAATGCGGGCGCGGCACTTCGACAAGGCCCGTATGAGGGCGTACAAGACGCTGGCGCTGCTGCCCACGATCCAGGAGGCCTTCAGTGCGAACATAGAGGCCGACTGTCACTTCATCGCCGTCGAGGCTCTGACCAAGCAGGTGTTGCTGCTGAGCAACCACGAGGTGATGCTGCCGGGGCGGCTCTGGAGCGACAGCCTGCGGCCGGAATCGCTGCCGGCCATGACGCAGGAGGAGTTGCAGGCGTTTCTGGGGCGGTATACCGAGGCCCTGGCGACTGCGGCGCTGGTACCCCGAATCGTGCGAAATCCGTCGGTCAGCGTGGGATCGCAGTGGTCGGCCGCGGCCCTGGATGCTCCGTTGGAGGAGTTCCTGGCTCGATGGGCGAGCCAGGCCGAGCAAAACATAGCCTGGTCGGCGGACCTGAAGGAGATGAGAACGCGTCCCGTGACGCTGTATCTACCGGCGGCCGCCCAGCAGACCGTTCCCGAGATCGCCGCCGGCAGCGCGGGCCTGATCGTCGAGTTTGATACGCAGGGGCTCCTGATCCACAATCCGGACCTTTACCAGGACCTGGGCGAGCACAAGAAGCGTCTCTGCCGCGAGGCGATTTCGGTCTGGCGGCGGTTCTTGCTGCGCTATCGGGGAGACCATCGCACGCCCAACGCACACTACGCGATGGGTCTCCTCCAGGAGAACATCGACCAACCCGCCGCGGCCCTGGCGGAATACAAGCTCGTCTACGGCCAATTCGCGCACAGCAGCCTGGCCCCGTACGCGTTGCTCAATTCCAGCCGGATCAAGGCGCAGTTGCGGGACTATCGGGGCGCCCAATCGGACCTGACCGAACTGCTGGTGCAGTATCCGGATTGTGAGGTGGTGGATGAGGCCTCGCTGTTCCTGGCCGAGGCCACGCTCAACGCGGGGCTGTACGACGAGGCGGTCGGGATGTTCCGCCGGGTGTACAACCTGAACGTGCGGCCGGATTCCCGCTGCCGTGCGGCCTACGGCGCGGGACATTGCGCCTTTGAGCTGGGGGATTACGAATCGGCCCGGTCGTGGCTGATTCAGGCGATTCAGTTGACGCAGGACCCGACCGACCGGCGGCTGGGCCCGGCGTACCTGATGCTGGGCAGGGCCCTGATGCAGTTGAACGACTACGGCCAGGCGGCGACGGCGTTCAACCAGGCGATGGGTCTGAGTCTGGGCGCCGAAGACTTCGCCGAGGTAACCCTGGAGCTGGTCGAGGTGGAATGCCGTCAGGGGAACTATGTGACCGCCTACGACATGCTCCAGCGAATCCCCGTGGAGCGATTGCCCCAGTACTACGCCAGTCGCGTCCTGGTGGCCAAGGCGCGGCTCTTGCGTGAGATCGGGCTGGTGGATACGGCGATCACGCTGCTGCGGCGGAAGATCGAGTTCTTCGCCGACGCCGAGACCCGTGCCCGGATGACCCTGGAGCTGGCGCGGTGCCAGGTGGCCCGCGGAGATTTGCGTATCGCCCGTGAGGATCTGGTGGAGGTGCTCGGCCGTCTCCGCGAAGGCCCGCTGTTCGATAAGGGGCAGTTGCTGCTGGCCGAGATCTGTGTGGGACTGGAGGACTACGCGCAGACCGAGCGTATCTGCCGGGGATTGTTGAGCCGAACGGAGAGCGCCCCGGCCGAGCGACAGCGGGCGCTGGTGCTGCTGGGGCAGGCCTATGAGGGGCTGGCCCGTCCGCGGGATGCAGCGCGGGCGTATGCGGGTCTGGTGGACACGTCCGGAGGGACCCAGCCATGAACGCGCGCGTCTCCCTCTTGGCCGGATTGATGTGTTCCGCGGGCGTGGCCGTCGCCGCCGACCCGGTGCCCCTCGCGGATCCGAACCAGCCGGCACTGAGCGCGCCGGTGGCAGGATCGCTGCGGCGAGAAGTGTTCCACCAGCAGGTGGCGGCGCTGGCGGTCGATCCCAACCAATCGGCCACCAAAAGCGCTGAAGAGCTGGCGGCATGGCTTAAAAGGCTCAACGCCTTGGCCCTTCCACCCTCTAAACAGGCGCTTGGCGGGTCCACTTCGAAGACCGCGCCCACGTCTGCGGCGCCCGTCGCGTCCAAGTCGACGGTTTCAACGCCCCCACCGCCCGCGGAGCCCAATGCCCCGGCGGTCGATCCGCTGGTCACGATGGCCCAAGAGGCCCCCGAACGCGTCGCCTATCCGCTCAAGGCCGCCGACGCCCTGTTCTCGGCGGGGCGGCTGGACGCGGCGCTGTTGTTTTACCGGGTGGCCCTGGGCCGGACCAAGCCGGACGCCGCCGACAAGGACCGCCCCTGGATCCTGTTACAGATGGCCAATTGCCTGCGTCACCGCGACGGAGACAAGGCCGAGACACTGT
>DSDH01000421.1 GCA_011055475.1 Phycisphaerales bacterium
ATCGTAGATCTCCGGGACCAACGTCACTGCCAAATCCTGACGATGCAGGTTCTTATTATCGCTTGCAGGAGCCCTGAAGCCGCAAATGTCATGGCCTAGAAGGCCATGAACACCTGCAGCGAGAGACGGTCGTCGATGGCGTCGCCGATCTGGTTCGGCACGGCGCCTGACGGCAGGTTCGGCGCCTCGAGATCGCGGAACTCGTAGTTGACGATGAGACGCGACTTGCGGTTGAAGAAGTACTGCGCCCCCAGCGTCACAGTCTCGAACTTGCGCTCCACACCCGGCGCGGAACTTTTCGTACCACGATTCTGGACGTCGTAGCGCACGTCGAGCTCGATCTTCGGCGTGACCTTGTAGCCGAAGTCGAGGTAGTAGGCGTCCGCCTCTTCCTCCGGCAACAGGTTGAAGGTGGAAACGGCCGTGCCCGCGTTGTTGAGCGAACCCGCCACGGCCCCGCCGTCGGTCCCGTCGAAGATCATGCCCTCGGCCTGGTTGTACTCGGCAAAGAACCGGTACTTGCCACGGCGGTAGGTAGTGCCCAACCCGGAGCGCTCGTAGTCGTATTCCCGCTCGACGCGGTTGCCGGCCACGAGCTCTGCACTGTCCAGGATGGTGCGCTTGCCATCGTGCATCCAGGCGTAGAGCTTCCAGCCCTCGCGGCGTGGCCCCTGGCCGCCAAAGATCCACTCGGAGGACCAGTAGGCACGGGTATCGAGGTTGTTGTCGGTGTTGCCGGCGTTCACGCCGCTGCCGTTGCCAATCATCACCGCGTAGGTGTGCTCCCAGTCGCCCTGCCTGAAGGCATCGAACACCATCGCGCCGGTGTCACGTGCAGCACCGAAATCCGAGAAGGCATTGCCGGATTCGCAGTAGCGGCTGTACAGGGTGTCGGCCGCCGGATCACAGGCGGCAATCCCATCAGTTGGCAGGTGGCGTTCGTTGAGCTGCTGGTCGGTGAACGAGGTAAAGTTGACGTAGTCCATGGTGCCAATGCCCTGAAAGATCTCCTCGCTCATCGGCGTCTTGAACAGGCCCAGGCGCACGCGCGCACCGGGGATGTGATTGAGCGTGATGCTGGCATCGGAGATCACGCCGGCCCCGCCCTTGCCGACGGTGATACCGTTGTCACCCCACTCCGTGAGAAAGAAGTAGTTCACCTTGCTGTCGATGGGCATGGCAACGCCACGCACGCCGATGCGCGCGCGCTGCAACTGGAACTGCGAGTCGGACGTAAGGTCGGTAGGGATCATGTTGGGCTGCATTGGCTGACCCGCCCACGGCCCAGCCGGCAGCTCGGTGCCGCTGGTCGAACGATAGGTGGGCTGAATGAACCCCCACAGTCGGGCGCGCTCCGCCATGCCGTCCGGCTCGGTACCCTGCAGCATGACCCAGTTCGTGGCGTTGGCCTGACCGGCCGCAGCCAGCCCGAGGCCGAGCGTCACCACGCCGGCCAGTGCCTTCAGTTTCGTCTTCATTTCTGGACTCCCCAAACTCTTGTTATTTGCTGTCAGCTCACGCCGATTCAGTCGGCATTGATCGGCTTACGGGCGGATCAACGTATAGCCTTCGCCCTCCAGGTCCAGGATGCGCACCACCCCGGCCGACACGCGCACGGCGTTAGCGTTCAATGCGGGCTCCCCCCCGAGGATGCGCGACATGTTGGCGATGGTGTTTTCGCAGGCGGCAAAGCGCACTCCCTGCTGGGAGAGGTCCCCGATCCGACCCTTGTTGGCATTGTCGGCAAACAGCAGGCGCAGACCCGGACCAAAGGCCACGATTTCGATATCGACCTTGTCCGGTCCGTAATGCTTGATCAGGTTGTTCGCCACGTTGAGCACCAGCGTCTGCTTGAACGGATCCTCGTCCGACATCTGCAACACGACGCGCTTCTCGGCGAAGGGTTTTGGCGAAGACTCCGCCGCGCTGACGCTCGGGGCCGCGAACGCGACGAGCAGCAGCACCGCGAGCCAGGCGATCGGCTGAACAGTTTTTTTCATTTGGCTGGCCTCTGTGGATGGTGTGTTGTTATGTAGGGCAGGACGTTTTGTCCGACCTCGACCCATTGACGCCAGCCGTATCGGAATTATTCCTGCACACACCACGAGACGACGTGCGTCATACACACACCGTTGGAGATCTTCATGCGGGGCGCACATTGCGAATGAACGGTCAGACGGTTGATCGGCAGATCAGCATGTTCTGAAATACTTCTGTTTCTTCCCCACACCCGGGCCGCGCGCTAGACTTTGTGGTCAATCACGTTTTTCTCTCCCGCACGCAGCGGATATGCAAAAACGTGAACCCTAACCCGCCGCCAACGACAACACGCAACAGAGCGGGAATAGACGTCTCGAGCGAGGCATCATCAAAAGGCAGGGGGAGTGATGAAAGTACTGGAATACATCTGTGCAACACGCACATTCCGGAAGAAACTCGAGGGGAGCAGGACGCGGCTATATCGCATGGCGCTGGCCTGGAGCGGCGACCCGATGCTGGCCGACGACCTGGTACAGGACACGCTCACCAAGGCGCTGCAGAAGAGTCATCAGCTGCGCGATGGAAACAAGCTGGAACACTGGCTGAGCGCCATCCTCAGCAACACCTGGCGCGAGCACCTGCGCCGCCAGAAACCCGGCGTGGAGATCGACGACGAGATGTTCGTCTGCGAGAATTGCCCGGAAGTGGAGACCACCAGCCAGGAGATCGTCAACCGCGTGCGTCGCGCTGTCGGCAAACTGCCCATCGGCCAGCGTGAGGTTCTGACCCTGGTGGATCTGGAAGGCTTCGCCTATGCGGAGACCGCCGAGATCCTCGATATCCCGGTGGGCACGGTGATGAGCCGCCTGTGCCGGGCTCGGCGGGCACTGGCAGGCCACCTGAGCGAGCTGCAGACCTATGTTCCCGTCACCAACGACGGCAAACCCCAGCTTCGGAGGGTTAAATGACCGAGAAGGTTCGCGATGAGGCGCTGATTCACGCCTTTCTGGATGGACAGCTGAGCCACCAGGAACGTGACGCCTTCCTGCTCGAGATGGAGAAGGACCCGGCGCTGCGTGCCGAGTTCGTCGAGCTGCGCAACCTCAAGGACCTCGTGCGCCATGCCTATGACGGCGTCGAGGCGCCCACGCGCGAGATCGTGGACTCCAATCATCCGCGCAAGCGCCTGGCGGCCTTCAGCGTGGCGGCGACGCTTCTGATCTCGCTGGGCTTCACGGGCGGCTGGCTCGCCAACCACCACACCGCCACCACCGATCTGCAGCTCGCCGCCGCCGAGCAGGCCCCGCGCGTCATCCTGCACATCGCCTCCGGCGAGACGGACAAGATGCGTGAAACCCTCGATCGCGCCGAGAAGCTGCTCGACGAATACCGCGAGCGCGGCGTACAGATCGAGGTGGTCGCCAACAGCGCGGGGCTCAACCTGCTACGCGCCGGCGTCTCCCCCTATGGCGACCGCGTGGTGGCGATGATGGCCAAACATGAAGGCCTGCAGTTCGTGGCCTGCGACACGGCGATCGGCCATCTGGAGCGCGCCGGCGCCCAGGTCGTGCTGCTGCCCAGGACCCAGACCGCACCGTCGGCCGTGGAACACATCATCCAGCGCATGCGCGAGGGCTGGAGCTACGTCAAGGTATAGCGCGTCGATCTCCCCCAACGTAAATGGCGGCCCTCAAGGCCGCTTTTTTCGTTGAGCCCGAGGGAGACCCCCTCGCCAAACCCCCACCACATGAGCCCGGGCATCACGCCCCGGCTTCCCTGCTGCCCCTGCCCACAGCCATCTTCCCGCTTGACGCCACACGACTGTTAAATGATAATAATTCGCGTTTCGACTTTTATCCACGATCAACCGGGAGTGTCGCATGCGTAGTCGTTTTCTCTTGCTGGCGGGGCTGATGGCCCTTGGCCTGTTTGCCGCCGCCGCACAGGCGGCCGAGGAAGTGAACCTCTACTCGGCCCGCAAGGAAGAACTCATCAAGCCCCTGCTGGAGCGCTTCACGGCGCAGACCGGCATAGAGGTCAACCTGGTCACCGGCAAGGCGGACACCCTGCTGCAACGGTTGCAGTCCGAGGGCCGTAACACGCCGGCGGACCTGTTGCTCACCACCGATGCGGGTCGCCTGCACCGGGCCAAGGAGGCCGGCGTGCTGCAGGCCGTGCAGTCCGCGGTGCTGGACCAGACCATTCCAGCCAGCTACCGCGACCCCGAGGGACACTGGTACGGCCTGTCGGTGCGTGCACGGCCGATCATGTACGTGAAGGGCAAGGTCGATCCGGCCGAGCTGTCCACCTACGAGGCACTGGCCGACCCGAAGTGGAAGGGCCGCATCTGCATCCGCTCCTCGGAGAACATCTACAACCAGTCGCTGGTGGCCTCGATGATCGCCAGCAACGGCGTGGAGGCGACCGAGGCCTGGGCCCGCAAGCTCGTGGCCAACTTCGCCCAGCCGCCGCGCGGGGGCGACCGCGACCAGATCAGTGCCGCCGCTGCCGGTCGTTGCGACATCGCCATCGCCAACACCTATTACCTCGCCATGATGCTCGATGACGCCGACGACCGGCAGCGGGGCGCGGCCGAACGCATGGGGGTCTTCTGGCCCAACCAGAACGACCGCGGTGCGCACGTCAACGTCAGCGGTGCCGGCGTGACCGCGGCATCCCGCAACAAGGCCAATGCCATCAAGCTGCTCGAGTTCCTGACCAGCGACGCGGCGCAGCAGTGGTACGCCGAGACCAACCACGAGTACCCCGTGCGCGACGGGATCGCCTGGAGCGAGACCCTCGAGGACTGGGGGCAGTTCATGGCCGACGCCGTCAACATGGGGCGGCTGGGCGAACTGAATGCCCAGGCACTGATGCTGATGGACCGTGCCGGCTGGAAGTGATGTCTGGTAAACTGCTGACAATCTTGCCCGGGGGCGCGACGCGCCCCCTTTGCATTTGCCTCACATGACCCCAAGCGAAGCGGCACCACAACGTTCGTCATTGCGTCATTCGCGTCTGGCCCGGCCCGACGTCTGGCGCATCGGCGTAGTGGCGACGGCCCTGCTGCTGGCCCTGCCCGTCATCGTGGTATTCAGCTTCGTGTTCTACCCCGCTGGCGATGTCTGGCGACACCTCGCGCAGACGGTGCTCGCCGACTACGTCCTCAACTCCGTCATCCTGATGGTCGGCGTGGCCGCCGGCACGCTCATCATGGGTATTACCGCCGCCTGGCTGACGAGCATGTGCGAGTTCCCGGGGCGACGCATCTTCGAATGGGCGCTGCTGCTACCCATGGCCGTGCCGGCCTACATCATCGCCTACACCTACACGGGCATGCTCGGCTTCGAGGGACCGATCCAGGAAGCCCTGCGCGAGGCCTTCGGCTGGGGCTATGGCGACTACTGGTTCCCGGAGATCCGCTCGCTGGGCGGGGCCATCGCCATGCTCTCGCTGGTGCTCTATCCCTACGTGTACCTGCTGGCGCGCGCCGGCTTCCTCGAGCAGTCGGTGTGCGTGCTGGAGGTGGGCCGCACCCTCGGCCTCGGTCCCTGGGCGAGCTTTTTCCGCGTGGCCCTGCCACTGGCACGCCCGGCCATCATCACCGGCCTGTCGCTGGCCCTGATGGAGACGCTGGCGGACTACGGCACCGTACAGTACTTCGGCGTGAGCACCTTCACCACGGGCATCTTCCGCACCTGGTTCGGGCTGGGCGACAGCGCCGCCGCCGCCCAGCTCTCGGCGCTGCTGATGGGCTTCGTGTTCCTGCTCATCGTGCTGGAGCGCTGGTCGCGGCGCCGCGCCCGCTTTCACCACACCAGCACCCGCTACCTGCAGCTGCCGCGCTACCGCCTGCGGGGCACGAAGCGGGTCCTGGCGATCATCGCCTGCCTGCTGCCGCTGCTGCTCGGCTTCGGGGTGCCCGCGGGTCAGCTTGCCGTCTGGGCCTGGCAGACCGCACCCCACATGGTGAACACCGACTTCATTCGTCTGACGACCAACAGCCTGATGCTGGCCAGCCTCGCCGCCCTCATCGCCGTGGGGCTCTCGCTGCTGATGGGCTACGGAAAGCGCCTGCGCCCCACACCGCTGGTGATCGCCTCAGTGCGCATCGCGGCCATGGGCTACGCCGTGCCCGGCACGGTCATCGCGGTCGGCGTGATGCTGCCGTTTGCCTGGATGGACAACACCGTCGATACCTGGATGCGCGACCAGTTCGGCATCTCCACCGGCCTGCTGCTAAGCGGCACGCTGGTGGCGCTGCTGTTCGCCTACACCGTGCGCTTTCTCGCCGTCTCCATCCAGACGGTGGAGGCGGGGCTGGGCAAGATCCGCCCGACCATGGATGACGCCGCCCGCTCGCTGGGCCTGGCGCCGCGGCACGTGCTGCGCAAGATCCACATGCCGATCATGCGCGGCACCCTGCTCACTGCCGTGCTGCTGGTGTTCGTCGATGTCTTGAAAGAGCTGCCCGCGACACTGATACTGCGGCCCTTCAACTTCAATACCCTGGCGGTGCGTACCTTCGAGCTGGCCTCCGACGAACGGCTGGCCGACGCCTCCACGGCGGCGCTTGCCATCGTCGTGGCGGGGATCATCCCGGTGATCATCCTCAGCCGCTCCATCAGCCGATCGAGGCCGGGACATGACCACGCTGCTTGAACTGGACAAGGTGAGCATCGCCTACGGCAGGCGCCACGTCGTGCACGAGGTGTCCTTCCGCCTGGAGGAAGGCATGATCGGCTGCCTGCTGGGGCCGAGTGGCTGCGGCAAGACCACACTGCTGCGCGCCATCGCGGGCTTCGAACCCGTCGCCTCCGGCTGGATCTACCTGGCCAGCGAGGTCGTGACCAGACCCGGGTTCGCCCTGCCGCCGGAAAAACGCCAGGTGGGCATGGTCTTCCAGGACTTCGCCCTGTTTCCGCACCTGTCGGTGGAGGAGAACATCGCCTTCGGCATTCGTCACCAGTCCGTGGGCGAGCGCAAGAACCGCGTCACGCAGCTGCTGCAGCTCGTCGGCCTGCCCGCCTATGGCAAGGCCTATCCGCATCAGCTCTCCGGTGGCCAGCAGCAGCGCATCGCGCTGGCCCGGGCGCTCGCGCCGCGACCCAAGCTGCTACTGCTCGACGAGCCCTTCTCCAGCATGGACGTGGAACTGCGCGAGGAACTCGCGCGCGAGGTCCGCGCCATCCTCAAGCAGGAAGGCATCTCCGGCCTGCTGGTCACCCACGACCAGTTCGAGGCCTTCGCCATGGCCGACGAGATCGGCGTCATCAACGGCGGTGAGTTGCAGCAATGGGCCACCGGCTACCAGCTCTATCACCAGCCGGCCAACCGCTTCGTCGCCGACTTCATCGGCCAGGGCGTGCTGCTGCCGGGCACGGTGCTGAATCCGCACCAGGTCGAGACCGAGCTCGGCATCATCGAGGGCGAGGTGCCCGAGGGCTGCGGCAAGGGTTGCCCGGTGGACATCCTGGTGCGCCCGGACGACATCGTGCACGACGACAACGCCGACCTGCCGGCCGAGGTGCTGGACAAGGCCTTCCGCGGCGCCCAGTTTCTCTACACCCTGCGCCTGCAAAGCGGCGTGAAGGTGCTGTCCCTGGCGCACAGCCACTATGACTACGAGGTGGGCACGCACATGAAGATCCGCCTCGACATCGACCACCTGGTGATGTTCCCGCGCCGCGAGGACGTGCGCTAGGCGGACCGCCGGCCGCCTACAGCAGGCGGAAGTTCAGCGGCACCGACAGCGGCCAGCGCGTGCGCGCGAGCTCCGCGGGGATCGGCCGGAACTGCCCCACCTCCCGCACCGCCTGGACGGCGGCCTCGTCCAGCAGGCGGTGGCCGGAACTCTTCAGCACCTCGATCGCGGTGAGCCGGCCGTCGGCCAGCACCACGAAACCCACCTCCACCGTGCCCTCGTGGCGCATGCGCCGGGCGATGTGCGGGTAGTGTCGATGGCGCGCGATCTCGGCCTGCAGGGCGGACTTGTAGGCCTGCTCGATGGAAGCGAGCAGGCCCGGGTCGATCGGCACCGGCCGTGCCACGGTAGGCGTCGGTCTCGATGGCGACTGCGTGAGGGGGGGCTGGCTGGGCTCGGCCGGCGGCGATGGCGCTCGAGGCGCCGGGGTCGCGATGGGCTCGGGTTCGGGATCGCGTTCGGACAACCGGGTTTCCGGCTCTGACGGTGCATCGACCCGCTCGACGGGCATGGCAACCTCCGCCACCAGCACCACATCAACCGTCGGCAGGAGTTCGTGCCCCGCCGGCTGACCGCCCCACAGCCAATAGCCCGCCGCGGCCGCGAGGTGCACGGCGACGGACAGGATCAGGGCTGGGGTCAGGTTTCGCGACATTGCATGCATCCGCCCGGAAAAAAAGGCCCCCGCCACCGGGGCGTGGCTTGGGGGCCGAGGGCGCATTTTACCATGAGCCGGAGGCTGGCCCGCTCAGGACCAGTTCAAGGCCGGAGGGTGGCCTCAAAAACTCATGGTCAGTCCGGCATAGATGTTGCGGCCGGTTCCCGGCAGGCGCTCGCCCACCGGCACATCGCTGTCGGCTACGCGGTTGTAGCCGGCAAGATGATCGTGGTAGTACTCGTCGAGCACGTTATCCACCCCCACGCTGAAGTGCGTGCCACGCTTGACGGCGTATCGCCAGCTGACGTTGTAGATGGCGTAGCTGGACGTCGTCTGCTCGAAGCTGGTCTCCGCGACATTGTCCTGGTCGGCGTAGAACACGCCTTCCAGGCCGAACGTTGAACGCCCGGCGACGTAGCTCAGTTCGGCATTGAGGTTGGGCGGCGCGATCCGATACAGGTTGTCGTCGACATCGGTGCGCTTGCCCCGCACGATCGAGACACCGCCATCCACACGCAGTGCCTGCGTGAGGCCGACACCCCAGCCCGCATCGAATCCGTAGAGCTCGGCATCGACGTTGGTAAACTGGAACACCGGCTGCATCATCCACAGGTCGCCGTTGGGCACCCCCTGGATGTAGTCCTTCACGTTACGGTAGAACACGCGCGGGGTGAAGTAGTGTGCGCCGGACTGCCAGTCGATGCCGAGGTCGATCTCGTGGCCCACCTCCGGGTCGAGATTGATGTCCCCGACATAGAGGTTGCCGTCCGCCAGCCCCCCCGTGGACTCCATAGGCAGCCACAGGTAGCGTTCCTGAAAGGACGGCGAGCGCACCTTGCGCGAGACCCCGGCGACGAGCTCGGTCCCGGCCGCCAGCGGCCGGCGGGCGTTCAGGGCCCAGTTGACGTTGTTATCGGTCACGGATCGATCCGCGGCGTTGAAGGCATCGCGGTAATCCGCGACGTCTGGGTTCATTGCGGCCATGCTGGAGTCGACCTCGCCCGCATCCATGGCCACGCGCGTGTAGCGCGCGCCGGCCACCAGTTCCCAGCCACCGCGCCGGCCTTCCCACTCGAGGTAGGCGCCCGACGGCGCCCGCTCGACGTCGTTGTAGGCGTTGGTGAAGAACATCGGGTTGGTCGGATCGCTGATGTCGGCCTGGTGCTCGGTCTTCTGTGTCACGACACCCGCGGTCAGGGCACCACTACCGGTCGGCCGCGTGACGTCGAGCTTCACACCCCGGTCGTCGGCGCTGGTGAGGGAGCGGCGCAGGGTGGTGGTACTTGGGCGCAGCGTGTAGTTATTCATGTCGTGCTCGCCGTCGCTGCGCCAGGCGGTCACGTTCACGCCGTGTCCGCCCAAATAGCCTTCATAGGCGATCTGGTAGCGATCGGCCTCGTTCCGGTAGGTGTCCATGGGCAGGGCCGGGGTACCGGCCGGGCCGCCGTCGTCGCGCTGGAACTCGAAGGCCCACATGCCAGCGCCGTGACGCAGGCGATAACCAAGCTCGTAGCTGTTGCGCTCGTACTCCGTCGCGCCGAGGGTCCCGCGCGCGTAGTCGGCGTCGTCCGCCTTCTCGCGGCTTGCGGCGGCCCAGACCTGCTGGTCCTCGCTGCCCACGGCGACGTTCGCGCCCAGCGCGAAGCCGTTGTTCACGCCCGTGATTCCCGCCGTCACGCGGCCCTGGGTCCCGGCCGTAAACTCCGGTCGCCAGGTCTCTGCCACCATCACCCCACCGATGCCCTCCTGTGCCGCGCTCACGGGCGCCACGCCGCGATACACGGTCAGACGCTCGAACAGCGGGGTGGGAGCATAGGACAGCGGCGCATCCATGGCATTGGTGCAGGCGGAGATCGACGGCTGGCCGTTGACGCTCACGGCGATGCGCTCACCGAACAGGCCGCGGTACTGGGCGATGCCGGAGAGGCTGCCATTGCGGTTCACGTCGGCACCGGGCACCGACTTGAGCAGGTCGGCAACCGTCGTGGATGAGGGCGTGAGGGCATCCCTGCCCTGCACGATGGGCTCGGCGGCGGTCTGTGCCTCGGCCTCGACCGCAATCGGCTCGAGCGTGTCGGCGGCCTGGGCACAGACCCCATAAAGACTCAGGGCGATCGCCATCGAGAGCGTCGCCGGCTTCAGTGTGTTCTGTTTCATCACTGCTCCCCAAACTTGTTATGCGCCTTAAGAAGCAAGAGCGGTGCCAAACTTAATAAACATCGAAATATCAGTCTAGTACAGGATTCCCGAATCGCCGACGGTGGCGAACTGCGGCATTTCACACACCCGCCGCACGCCGGACTGCGGCATTTCCCACAGGCAAAAAGAGACCCGCCGAAGCGGGTCAGGCAGCCACACAGGAGTACAAAGTGCCTAGTCAAGCGAGGCGCGCTTGCGCCCGGTCAACATGGCGCGGACCAGGTTTTCCCGATGCAGCACGCTCGAGACGAGCACACCGGCCACGTGACCTAAGACCAGCAGCAGGGTCAGATTGGCGAAGAACTCGTGCAGGTCTTCCCAGCCGTGATTCGCCTCCTCGGTGAGGATGCCCGTCGCCGCGGTAAGCAGCAGCGAAGCCAGCAAGGCAAAGATCATCCACGCACCCGCCGGGTTGTGCCCGAGGTAATGCCGCGGATGCCGGCTCGCCAGCGACTTCAGGTAGTCCACCACCTCGCGCGGCCGAAACCAGAAGCTCGTAAAGCGTGCGTAGCGCGTGCCAACCAGACCCCAGACCAGACGAAAACCCACCAGCCCGAGCACGGCGTAACCTGCGAACTCGTGCACGGCATCGAGCTCGTCGCCCGTGAAGTAAGCGGTGACGAAAAATGTAACCAGCGCCCAGTGAAAGACACGCACGAGGAAGTCCCAGACGCGCACCGTCTCGGGTGATGTGGCAACGGACTGTTTCATGGCAGGGCTCCTTTGCAAGGTTTACGCAAAGGATACGGGCGGACGATTAAGCGAAGCTTAATTGGGCGTGCGGCGTGAAAGTCTGTGCGCCACGGGAGACTCAGAGCTCACAGAGGACTCCCATCTATCACCTACAAAAAAGGCCCCGCATCCGGGGATGCGGGGCCTTGTGCTACGGCGTATGAACAGCCGGGCTTACATCATGCCCATGCCGCCCATGTCGCCCATGCCGCCAGCCGGGGCAGCGCCTTCCTGCTTCGGCAACTCGGCGACCATCGCCTCGGTGGTGATGATCAAACCGGCCACGGAAGCAGCGTTCTGCAGCGCAGACCGGGTCACCTTGGCCGGATCGAGGATGCCCATCTCGATCATGTCACCGTATTCACCGGTGGCGGCATTGTAGCCATAGGTGCCTTCACCGGCCTCGACGTTGTTGACCACCACGGAGGCCTCTTCGCCGGCGTTGGAGACGATCTGGCGCAGCGGCTCTTCCATGGCGCGGCGGGCGATGTCGATGCCGGTGTTCTGGTCGTGGTTGTCGCCCTTGAGGTCCTTGATGGCCTGCAGCACGCGCACCAGCGCGACACCACCGCCCGGGACCACGCCTTCCTCGACGGCCGCACGGGTGGCGTGCAGGGCATCTTCGACGCGGGCCTTCTTTTCCTTCATTTCCATCTCGGTGGCGGCACCGACCTTGATCACGGCCACACCGCCGGCGAGCTTCGCCACGCGTTCCTGCAGCTTCTCGCGATCGTAGTCGGAGGTGGCTTCCTCGATCAGGGCGCGGATCTGGGTCACGCGCGCCTCGATGTCGGCACCGTTGCCCGCACCGTCGATGATGGTGGTGTTTTCCTTGGTGACCTGCACCTTCTTGGCGCGACCCAGGTCGTCCAGGGTAGCCTTCTCCAGCGAGAGACCGACTTCCTCGGAGATCACGGTACCGCCGGTGAGCACGGCGATGTCCTGCAGCATGGCCTTGCGGCGATCACCGAAGCCCGGCGCCTTGACGGCAGCGACCTTGACGATGCCACGGATGTTGTTGACCACCAGGGTGGCCAGCGCCTCGCCTTCGATGTCCTCGGCGATGATCATCAGCGGCTTGCCGGCCTTGGCCACGCCTTCCAGCACGGGCAGCAGCTCACGGATGTTGGAGATCTTCTTGTCGTGGATCAGGATGAAGGGGTCTTCCAGCTCCGCCGACATGTTCTGCTGGTTGGTGACGAAGTAGGGCGACAGGTAGCCGCGATCGAACTGCATGCCTTCGACGACGTCCAGCTCGTTGTCCAGCGCGGAGCCTTCCTCGACGGTGATGACGCCTTCCTTGCCGACCTTCTCCATGGCCTCGGCGATGATCTTGCCGATGGATTCGTCGGAGTTGGCGGAGATGGTACCGACC
>DSDH01000224.1 GCA_011055475.1 Phycisphaerales bacterium
CATGCTGTTCCCGTCACTCAGAGCCATCTGCGCGATGGCCCGCTGTGCATCCGGGCTGAGCAGATAGGCCAATACCTGCCCGGACAGGATCTGCATCGGCTCCCGCGGATCCTCCGTGGCGGCGATCAGCTCCTCGCGGGCCCGTGACAGGTCGACAACCGCGTTCTGCGAGACCGCCAGATCCAGCATGACCTTCACCGCCCGCAATGCGTACCGATCGGTCAGCTCACGACCGAGGTCCTCCAGACCGGCGTCCGTGATCGCCTCGGCCAGGTTCTCGATGATCCGGGGGCTGCCCACGAACGTGGCGTTCGGCCTGGCCTGCCCAATAGCGATCGCGGCGCTGTAACGCACGGCGCGATCCTTGAAATCCAGGGCCCGGACCAGCGGCTGTTCGGTTCCCACGCGGTACAACAACGACGCCTCACCGGCGTTGGCCGCCAGGGCCTCCACCACGCCCAGCGCCACGTGACCGTTGCCCTCATCCAGGGCCCGCGCCAACGCCGGGTGGAGATACTCCGGCCCGGCGGTCGTGGCATAGGTCATGGCGTCCGGATGCGTCGCGCCGAAATACGCCGGCATCTGGATGCCGTAGCTCTCGGCCTTGAAAAACGCCGCGATCCACAGGGCGATGGCCTTGCCCGTGGCGGGATCAGCCCGCAGGGCCCATTCGCAACAGCGCATGGCCATCAGCTCGTTGAAATAGTCCAACTCCACTTCCTCCCGCGTCAGGCGACGCGTGGCCGCATCCCAGAACCAGATGTTGGCGAAATTGTACTCGCTCGGTGGGGCGACGGACGGCGCATGATTGTAGTAGCTCTCCCCCAGTAGGAAGAACAGCTCGGCCGCGGGCATTTGCAGCGCCGTCGGATCGATCTTCTCGATGGCCTGAGCGGCCAACTGCTGAATCTGCGGCGACGCATCCTTCTCCACGCACCACTTCAGGTGCGCCAGCGCCTGGGGATACCCGATGCGGCCCAGCGCCTGGACGATCTCGCTGCGGACGGCCACGTCGCGGGTCTGCAGGGCCGCGGCCAGCGGTCGAATGGCGTGGCGCCCGATCTTGGGCAGCGCCGCCGTGATGTTGGGCACCTCACTCTTGCGGGTCTCATCGGCCAAGGCATCCAGCATGAAGGGAATCGCGTACTCCCCGGCGTTCTTGAGCCGCTGCTCGGCGGCCATCCGCGCCCGGATCGTGCTGCTGAGCCGCCGGATCTCCTCATTAATGATCTGCGGCTCGGTGCTCAACTCGAAGCGCCCGCGCTCAATAACCTCCAGGATTCGGCGGCTGACCTCTTGCAGTTCCTCACTCTCGGCCTGCATTCTCAGCAGCAAGCGATAGCCGTTGGGATTGGCCTCGCTGAGCTTGAGCACCTCGACGGGATTGGGCTCGCTGTCGAGAATGCGTTGAGCAAAGCCCTTGGCCAGCTCAAATCGACCGATCGCCGTGTAATGCAGAAAGTCGTTCCAGTCGTCTTCGAGGTTTTGGCCCGCGCTCCAGGGGGCCAGCACCGCCACGATCAGACAGC
Source organism: Phycisphaerales bacterium (assembly GCA_011055475.1). Classification (GTDB taxonomy): domain Bacteria; phylum Planctomycetota; class Phycisphaerae; order Sedimentisphaerales; family Anaerohalosphaeraceae; genus DSDH01. The sequence continues at coordinate 1,530 of DSDH01000224.1, forward strand.
CAACGATTACGCAACGGGTTCCCTGCAACATCCAACATCTCCAGACTGAGCTCGCGTGTCGATCCCGGCATGGCACTGCACCGACCGGGCAGCCATCCGCGCGCCTCGGCCGGGCCGCACCGGCCACATGCAGCTAACCCCTTCATTTTAAAATGGATACCGCCGGTGTCAATCAAAAACCACGGGCCCGGCGGCGTTTTGGGGTCCGTAAAGGCCCCGCCGGCGAATATAATCCCACACCGCCGGGGCCAGGCGATCCGACACGTCTTTTCCCCGGGCCAGGTCCGCGCGAATGGCCGAGCTGCTCACGTCGACCAGCGGCGTCTCGATCACGTTGGCGGCCAGGGCGTCGGCCCGCTCGCGTCCCAGGGCCCGCGCGACCGGCGACCAATCCGGCGCCGGGGCGCCCCCCCGCCGCATCACGCACACGCGGCAGGCGTCCAAGAGCTCGGCCGCGCGGTGCCACCGATGCAGATCGCGCGCCGCGTCGGCGCCGACCAGCCAACACAGCTCGACCGCGTCACCGTACATCCGTCGAAACGTCCGCACCGTGTCCAGCGTGTAACTGGGACCGGCGCGTCGCAGCTCACAGTCCGATACATCCAACCGCGGATGATCCGCGATGGCCAGGTGGATCATCGCCAGTCGATCCGCCCCGTCGGCGATCGGTTCGCGGTGCTTGTGCGGCGACCGCCGCGCGGGGATGAAAAGCAAACGCTCCGCTTCCAGATGTTCACACGCGGCTCGCGCGACGGTCGTGTGCCCGACGTGAATCGGGTCAAAGCTCCCGCCGAAGAGTACGATGCGCCGTGTCATCACGCACAACATCTCACAAGCAACCTGTTGATTCCCCCAAAGATTTTATCGCGCCCTCGCAAAAATGACACCCCGACCAAAAAAACTTTCCGCGTTGCATACACGCGGACAAAGCCTTGAATCATCTTCGTGCATCGTGGGTCCAAATGACTACACCGGCGCGTCCCATCAGCAACGGGCAAACAGAAAGGTATCAAAAAAACGCATCGAAAGGCCTGTTTCCGTGCAATCTAAGAAAAGCCCCACAACCCGCACCTCTCGGATGATGGCTCGTCGGTTCGCGCGTCAGTCATCGCGTTGTGCGGTGCCGGCACGATCGATCGCGTGTGACGGGACGCCCGCACGAACAAAAAAATGTCAAGCACCCTTGCAAGCCTGGACGATAAGCGTGTATATTACCGACACTTAGGTGTTTAGCCATAAAGTCGAACCAAGAATCCTGTTGAAAGGAGGTGAACAAGAATGGCGAAGAAGAAAGCTGCGAAGAAGAAAGCCACAAAGAAGAAAGCCACCAAGAAGAAAGCCGCCAAGAAAGCTACAAAGAAGAAAGCCACGAAGAAGAAAGCCGCAAAGAAGAAAAAGAAATAGGTTTTCGTGTCGGCGGCGCCGACCCGATCGTGAGGGAACGATCGGACGGGTCGCTGAAAGCCTGAGCAAGACAATGGAAGGTTCTTTCGCCACGGCGGGACCTTCCATTCTTTTTGCGCCGCCCTGATCCCGCCTTTGATCGCCACGATGACAACGTCGATGGGTCCTCGCACGCTACGCTACGATCAGGTCGGCATTCTACACGCGACACACCATGAACAGATCGCGCCGCGGCTGTCCGTCAAAGGCCAACGGATACATCGTCGTGTTCGCCCGCTGTGACGTATGATCGCCAGGACACTCGCGGCTCACCGACGGCGTCATCGGTACCTGAACGGACGGCTGGCCGAAGCCCCAAATCATGTGCAGCAAGTTCTTGACTTGTCGGCAGTTAGCGCTAGAATGATCGGTGCTGCCATCGAAGTGAGATTCGAGAAGCTCGGAAAGGAAGGCACAATGCGACAGTGGGCTTGTCTGGCCATGGGGGTCGTGATCGGGGTCAGCCTGTGGACGGCCGGGTGTGAGGAATCCTCCACCTCAACGTCCCGTCGGGCACGCCTGGTCGCGGACGAGAATCTTCAACTGAAGCAACAGCTCAAGGCCTGTCGGGCCGAGGTCGAGGAGCAAAAACGGATGGTCGTCGACGCCCAGAAACAGGCCGAGCAGATCGCCAGCGATTCCGGCGAGGCGAATATCAAGCTGCTCAAGGCCCTGGCGGACATGGGCAAGCAGCTCGAAGCCATGTCGGCGGAGAATGAGCGGCTCAAGGCCCAACTCAAGGCCGCGGGCATCCAAGGCGATGGCAACACGGGCGATTCCACACCGTAAGGCCCGGTGCGCCACGCGGAGCCCCCTCCGCCGGAGGGCATCGCGGGTTAGTCGCCACCCGGGACCTCAGACGGTGCGGGGCGGCGTGTATCCGTTGGATGCACAGGCTCGACAGGCCGTCAGCGGGTCGGGTAAGTCATCCTCGGCATAGCGCCGCCGGGCGCTGGCCGCCACGAGCCCCACAAACATCGGATGGGGACGCAGCGGACGGCTGGTCAAACACGGATGCGCCTGCGTGCCGACGAAGAAGGGATGACCCGGAACCTCGAGGATCTGAACGATCGGCTGATCCGGGGCCTTACCGGAAAAGACCAGGCCGGCTTTCTCCAACACCTCAATGTATCGCGGGTCCACCTCGTAGCGGTGCCGAAACCGCATGCGAACCGACCCGCTGCGGCCGAACAACTCCCACGCCATGGTGTTCGGCTTGATCTCCACGTCCCGTCCGCCCAGGCGCATGTTGCCGCCCAGACCCTCGATGCGTTTCTGCTCGGGCAGGATATCGATGACCGGGTCGGCGCAGCCCGGGTCGAGCTCCGTGCTGGACGCTCCACTCAGACCGCACATGTTCCTGGCGTACTCGATCACCGCCATTTGAAAGCCCAAGCACAGACCCAGATACGGCACCCCGTTCTCGCGGGCGTACCGAACACAGGCGATCTTGCCCTCGGTGCCACGGATGCCGAAGCCGCCGGGCACGATGATGCCGTCGACGTCCTTGAGGTGAACCGCCGCGTTGCGATCGGTCACGTGGGTGGTCTCGATCCACTTGGGGCGGACCTTGGCCTGCAAGGCGATGCCCGCGTGCTCCAGGGCATTGAGAATCGAGGCGTAACTGTCGCGGACGGACGTGTATTTGCCCGTGATCCCGATGGTTACCTCGCGAACTTCCTTCCCGATGCGGTCGGTGAAATCGCACCACCGGCCCCATTCCTGCCGCTCGACCCGCAGGTCGATACGATCCTCGATCCGCAGCAGCCGGATGACCTCAAAGTCCAGCCCCCCTTCCCGCAGCATCGCGGGGATCATGTAGATGCTGGCCGAATCGTGCATGCTGAAGACCCGCTCCAGCGGTACGTTGCCGTAGACGCTGACCTTCTGGCGGGCCTGCTCGCTGACGGGATGCTCGCAACGGCAGGCGATGATGTCCGGCTGGACGCCGAGCTGCATGAGCTGCTTGAGGCCGAGCTGGGCGGCCTTGGACTTCTGCTCGCCGAGCGTCCGCGGCTCCAGGATATACGTCAGCGCCACGAAACAGCACGAATGGGGGCCTTCCTCGTAGGCCAACTCGCGCATGGCCTCAATGTAGAAAGCGTTCTCCAGGTCGCCCACGGTGCCGCCGATTTCCACAAAGACCACGTCCGCATCGGTCTCCATGGCCAGCCGCCGCAGGCGCAGCTTGACCTCGCCGGTCACGTGAGGGATCATCTGCACGTCCCGGCCCAGGTACCCCCCGTGCCGCTCCTTGTGCAGCACGTCGCTGTAGATCTGCCCGCTGGTGGCGAAGTTGGCACGGCTCAGGTCCTGGTCAAGCATCCGCTCGTACGTGCCCAGGTCCATGTCGCACTCCATGCCGTCGTCGAGGACGAAGACCTCCCCGTGGCGAAACGGATTGAGCGTGCCCGAGTCGATGTTCAGGTAGCCCTCGAGCTTGATCGGGGCGACCTTCAGGCCCTTGTCCTGCAGGAGCTTGGCCAGGCACGAGGAAAAGATCCCCTTGCCCAGGCCGCTCATCACCGTGCCCATCACGATGACGTACCGGGCCTTGCCCTTGCGATATCCCGCCGGGATCGGCGAGAAGTACTCCGTGTCGGCCGAGGCGTCGCTGACGCTGGCCAGCAGCTCACGACTGTCCGATGGCTTGGGCTCGTTTCGTCTGGTCATACGTCTTGTTCTCCGGCATTCCGTGCCACTTCGCAGCCCGGCTTCGTTTCGTTTGGGGTCATTCCACGATCCATTCCTTCACGCCCGTGGAAAAGCCTTCCCGGCAGGTCACCTCCATTCGCAGCCCATCCGTGCGTACGGGCTCGAACGTGACCTCGTTGAGCGTATCCTTGGCGACACCATAGGGCCCCTGCGGCCGGACGGGCCTCCACGCGTCCCCCTCCCGGTAGAGCAGCCGCCAGGACGCCGGCACGCGGCACTCACCCTCGCCGGTGTCGTCAAACCAGTAGACCTTCACGCGGCGAACCGTCGCCGGCTCGGCGAAATCGTATTGCACCCACTCGGTTGTGCCCTTGTGAGGCCACCAGTGCAGGTGGACGACTTCCTTGTCGTTACTGCTGCGTGGCACGATCTGGTCGTTGACCCCGGTCAGGCGGTTATTGCCCACGTCGCTGAGAAACGAGGTGCTCACCTTACTTCTGGAGGCGATCGTCGGCGCCGGCAGCGGGCGGACGGCCCCTTCCGTGCGCGGCAGCCACACCCGCATGGCTCCCGCCCCGCGATGGGCCCACGCATAGTACGGGATCGCCGTGATCGTGCGGGCCTCCTTACGTAGCAATCCATCCTCCTGGGTCGCACAGGCCGCCACCGTACCGACCAGGACGGTTACGCCGCCCAGCAGGTCCGCCCGATGCTCGGCCTTGAACGGGGCATCATCACCCAACAGCAAGTGGTCGAACTGGGACCCGTTATCGGCTTCTTCAAAACAGTAGACCATCGGTCCCCGCTGCAAGGCCACCCGGCCCAAGTCCGCCTGCACGCTGGGATGCGCCAGCACCCGGCGGATCGGCATCGGCAGCTCCAGCTCAATGACATCGCCGTCCACCCACGAGCGACGGAGTACCACGTAGCCATCCTCAAGCTCGATGGGCTGATTCTCCCCGTTGAGCCGCACCACGGGCTTCCGGTCGGAGGGGGTCAAAAAGCGGTACAGGTCGCCGGGCATGGCTTCATCACGGGCCCAGCCCGGAATGCGCAGGGCGATGGCGAACTCGCGGTCGCCGTGCGGCTCGACGCGGATCGCCACATGTCCGTCCCAGGGATAACGGGTCTTCTGCTCAAGTCGAACGCTGCCGCGCGCCAGACGCACCGTGCCGGCGCCGCCCACATAGAGGTTAATGTACGCCGTCCGATCACCGGCGGCGAAGACATACCCCGGAATCGACGGCACGAACCGCACGATATTCACCGGGCAGCACGCGCACCCGAACCACGGGCTCCGCTCATACCCCCCGTCGCTGGCCAGCGGATTCGGGTAGAAGAAGCGGTTGCCCTCCAGCGCGACGCCGGACAGGAAGCCGTTGTAGATGATCCGTTCGAGCACGTCGATGTATCGGGCGTGGCCATGCAGCAGGAACAACCGATGGTTCCACATGGCATTCGCGATGGCCGCACACGTCTCATTATAGGCGCTCTTGTTGGGCAGCTCATACGACTCGCCGAAGGCCTCCCCCCCGTGTCGGGCGCCGATGCCGCCGGTCAGATACGTCTTGCCCGTGAGCACATCGTCCCAGAGCCGGTCGATGGCCGCAACGTACGCCGCGTCGCCGACAAGAGCGGCCACGTCCGCCATGCCGCAATAGAGGTAGCCGGCACGCACGGCGTGCCCCACCGCCCGCGACTGCTGGGTCACGGGCAGGTGATCCTGGCAATACAGCCCGTACAGCCTCTCACGGTGGGCCGTGTTGCCGCGCTCATCCAGGAAGAACTTGGCCAGGTCCAGGTAGCGATCCTGGCCCGTTACGCGATAGAGCTTGACCAGCCCGATCTCGATTTCCTCATGGCCGGGCACATCGTGCCGCCGGCCCGGGCCGAACACCGAGTCAATATGGTCGGCCAGACGCACCGCCACGTCGAGGATCTTCCGCTTGCCGGTCACCTGGTAGTACGCCGCGGCCGCCTCGAAGAAATGCCCCGCACAATACAGCTCGTGCATCGCGCCCAAGTCGGTCCATCGCTTCTCCGGCTGCCGCGGGATTGAGTAGTAGGTATAGAGATAGCCATCGGGCCACTGGGCGGCGGCGATCTGGTCGATCACGTCGTCCACGTAGGCCTCCAGCTCGGGATCGGGACGGTTCTGCAGCGAGTACGCCGCCCCTTCGATGACCTTGTACAGGTCCGAGTCATTGAAGTAGATGCCCTCGAACTGCCCCTCCTGCAAGCCGCCGGCCTTGGCGAAGTTGCTGATGCGTCCTGTCTGCCGGCACTTCTCGAAGCAGTAAGGCACGGTCACCTGGCGGTTCGTGTCGAGCCGCGGCGCCCAGAACACATCGTCGATGTGCACGCGGGTGAACGGTACGGGCTGAATCGCCGACGTCTCGGCCACCGCAAGGACCGCTGCACCCACGACGGCCATTGACACAACGACGGATAGCACACTTCTTTTCATGCCGACTCTCCTAGCTGCTGTGTTGTGGATCAGGATGAGCATCCTTCCAACGCCGCACAAAGGCGGCGTACTGTTCCGGTGTGTCGATCCCCTCGCACGCGTGCTCGACGCGGCCCACGGCAATGGGGTATCCATGCTCCAGAGCCCGGAGCTGTTCGAGCTTCTCAGTCTGTTCGAGCGGCGTAGGAGTCAAGGCCGTGTACGCCAGCAGAAAGTCCTTGCGATAGGCATAGAGCCCCAAGTGCCGCAGGTATTGTGACAACGGTCCGACGCCGGCGGCTTCCCGGCTGTAAGGAATCACGCTGCGCGAGAAATACAGCGCCCGGCCCCGTCGGTCCACGATACACTTGACGATGTTCGGATCGGCCACCTGCTCGGCCCGCTGAAACGGAGTGGCCAGGGTCGCCATCGGCGCCTCCGAGTCGGCCCGCAAAAGACCCACCAGCCGATCGATCTGGCCGGGGTCTATCTCCGGCTCATCGGCCTGGACATTCACCACCACCTCGACGTCCAGGTCGCGGACCACCTCGGCGATGCGGTCGGTCCCGCTGGGGTGGTCGGGTCGGGTCATCACGCACTCGGCGCCGAAAGACCGGCAGGCCTCCATCACCTGAGGGCTGTCGGTGGCAATCAGGACCCGATCCACGCAGGCCGCGCGCCGGGCCTGGGCCCAAGTGTGCTCCACGAGGAAGTGACCGGTCTGCCGGGCGAGAACCTTGGCCGCGAATCGCGTCGATCCGTACCGGGCCGGTATGACGACAATGACCTTCACGCAAGAACCCGCAGCAATTCCCACAGACCAAATCACTGCCTGAGCATCCTACGCGAAGCCGGGCACCGTGTCAAACCCCCCGGCCGGTTTTTCGACACCGGGCAGCCGACAATAAGACCCAACGGTCCCAAAATAAGCCAGTATCGTCACCCGCTCACTGGCCGGACACGTTCAGGATGTCGCCAAGCAACGTGCCTCGACACGGACAGAAGGCCCGGATATTGGCCTCGGGCGTATTCTGCGGCACCTCGCAGCCGGGCTGCAGGATCAATCGCGGTCCGGCCATGTCGAGGCACTCCCGGGCCGCCTGGGCCACTTCCTCGGGCGTGCCCTGCAACAGGATGGCTGTGGGATCAAAGTTCCCCGCAAGGACCACGTCGGGGCCCACCGTTTGCCGGGCCTTGTCCAGCGGCACCATCCAGTCCAGATCGATCACATCCGCGCCGGTCTGCGGCAGGTACGACAGCAGGGACGTCACGTTGCCGCAGATATGCAGTTTGACCGTGCCCCCGGCCTCGTGGATGCCCTGGATCTGCTTCTGCTCCCACGGCAGCACGTACCGGCTGTACAAGTCCGGCCCGATCAGACTGGCGGCCGCGTCCCCCATGCCGATCATGTCCGCCCCGGCCTCGATCTGCACGCGGGCAAATCGAATCGCATTCTCGACGAGAATCTCACAGGCCCGGCCAAAGTGGTCTGGCTTGTCGATCAGGTCCATCAACGTGTTTTCCACGCCGCGAAGGTCGGCATACTCGGCCATTGGACCTTCCACCCATCCCAGCACGCTGTGCGTGGCGCCCATGCGTTCAGCGAGAAGCTCCACCGCCCGGATGCGGTCCTGCACGCGGGCCCCGGCGAGGATGTCCACGTCCGCCAGGCTCTCCGTGTCCGCCGGATCGCGAAGCCGGTAGGCCCGGGGCTTGCCGACCCCCTGCTCGGGGTAATCGAACTCCATGCCATAAGTGCTGGCCTCGCGCCAGGGGTCGCTGATGGCGCTGATCTGGTCCAGGCCGAAGGCCTCGGTCACGGCCATCTGGGCCTTGACGAGCACGTCCGCGTCAAGGTAGTAATCCCGGTAGGAGTGGCCCACGAAGTGCGCCGCCCAGGCCATGAAGATCGGCGTCACCGCCGGGCGGTCCACCTCCTCGCCGGCCAGAATGGCTCGAATGCGCTCTTTTGGCAGCATGGCATCTCCCCACGTCATGGATCGACAGGTCGCGTGTGTTCCAACGCCGCCAGCCTACCGCATGAGCCCGCCCCGCACAAGGCCCCACCCTGGCCGCCTCGGCTTACAGGTGCTCCCGCACGTACTCCACGGCCCGGGTGAAGAACATGGTGCCATCCGGCCGTGGCGCGCCCAACCGCGTCCAATGCGGGTGCTGGGTCGGATGGATGTAGCGTTCGGGATGCGGCATGAGCCCCAGGACCCGACCCGTCGCATCGGTCAATCCGGCGATGGCGTCCACCGAGCCGTTGGGATTGATCGGGAAATCGCCCGGCCGGCCCTCAGCGTCCACGTAGCGCAGCGCGATATGCCCCTCGGACCGCAAGCGATCCAGCGTGGCTGCGTCCCGCGTAACCACCTTGCCCTCGCCGTGCGCCACGGGCAGATAGATCCGGCGTCCGGGCTCCAGGAACACGCATCGATCACCCACGACTTCCAGATGCACCCAGCGGTCCTCGAACTTGCCGCTGTCGTTGTCGGTGATCGTCACCGGCTGGGTGTCGAACGAGAACGGCGTGTCGGCGAACCCTGGCAGTATGCCCGCCTTGACGAGGGCCTGAAACCCATTGCAGATGCCCAGGATGAGCTTGCCCTCGTCGAGAAACCGTCGGATCGGCTCGGCCAGATGATGCACGATCTGGTTGGCCAGGATCTTCCCCGCGGCCACGTCGTCGCCGTAGCTGAACCCCCCCGGAAACACCAGGATCTGGTGCTGATTCAACTGGTCCGGCGCCTCGATGAGTCGATTAACGTGCACGCGCTGGGCGTCGGCCCCGGCCAGGCGCAGGGCGTGCTGCGTCTCCACGTCACAGTTCACACCCGCGGCCCGCACCACAATCGCTCGAACGTGTTCCATGCTCGGCTCTTACTCCATCCGGGGTTTACGTTGGTTGCCGGGCTCGATCGGATCAACCCAGCCACAACGGACGCTTCCAGGCCTCCCGCAGGACCTCGACATCCTGCTGGATCACCGCCCGCTGATGACGATCCACCACGCGAAGGTGCGCGGCGGCGACCACTTCCCCGACCTGGCCGAACGGCAGGTTCAGCATCAGTCGGGCGAACGCATCATATCGCGCCGGCGGCACCTCCACGATGTACCGGCTGTTTGACTCGCTGAAGAGCAGCGCATCCGTGCGATGGCACGCCTCATCGGCCGGCAGGCCCCGCAGGTCCGCCTCGATGCCCACGCCACCGGCCAGCGCCATCTCCGCCAGCGCCACGGCCAGGCCCCCTTCGCTGCAATCGTGGCACGACACCACCAGCCCCTGCACAATCGCCTGATGAATCCGGCGGGCGGTCTGGGGGGCCGCGTGCAGGTCCACGCGCGGCACGTTGGCCCCTTGATGGCCCTTGATCTTGTAGTAGTGCGAGCCGCCCAGCTCGTTTCGCGTCAGCCCCACGACGAACAGCAGGTTGCCCGGCTGCTTGGCATCCATGCTCACGCAGTGGTTCACATCGTCCACCAGGCCCAGGGCGCTGATCAGCAGGGTATACGGAATGGCGATGCGCGTGCCATCCTCGCAGACGAACTCGTTATTGAGCGAGTCCTTGCCCGAGATGAACGGCGTCTCGAACGCCAGCGCCGCATCGTAACAGGCCTGCGAGGCCCGCACCAGCGCGCCGAGCGTCTCCGGCCGCGTGCAGTCGCCCCAGCAGTAGTTATCCAGCAGCGCGATCCGGTCCGGTCGCGCCCCCACGCACACCACGTTGCGGATCGCCTCGTCGATGCCGGCCATCGCCATCCAGTAGGGGTCCAGGTCGCCGTACAATGGGTTCATGCCGCAGCCGATGGCGATGCCGCGGTCCGAGTCCAGCTTCGGGCGGAGCACCGCCGCGTCGCCGGGCCCCTCGTTGGCCACGCCGACCAGCGGCTTGAGCACGCTGGCCCCCTGCACCTCGTGATCGTACTGACGAATGACCCATTCCTTGCTCGCCACGTTGTAGGACGACAGAATCGCCAGCAGATCGCGGCCGTAGTCCGGCTGCGGCAAAATCTCGGGCTCGGACAGCTTCGGGCTCGTCCAGACGGCCCTGCGGCTGCCCCGGCCAAGCCCCTCATGGAGAAACTCCATATCCAACCGCCCCACCATCTGCCCCTCGTACCGCAAAGTCAACACCCGATCCTCGGTGAACCGGCCGATGACCGTCGCCTCCACGTCCTCATCGGCGAACAACCGAAGGAGGGTGTCAATCTTGTCCGGCCGCACGGCCAGGACCATCCGCTCCTGCGCCTCGCTGATCCAGATTTCGGTATAGCTCAGCCCGGCGTACTTGAGCGGCACCTTTTCCAGGTCCACCTCGGCGCCCAGCTCGGCGCCCATTTCGCCGACGGCACTGCTGAGCCCGCCGGCGCCGCAATCGGTGATCGCCTCATATAGGCCGCGATCGCGGGCCTGCAGGATCACGTCAAGCA
>DSDH01000292.1 GCA_011055475.1 Phycisphaerales bacterium
CGTGGATCGGGCCGAGTACAGCCGCGTGGTGTCCGGGGCCGAGGCCCTGGAGCTGCTGGCCCAGGTTGAACAGACCCAGTCGGAGATGGATCGCCTGTGCAACCAGTGCGAGAATCTGCGCGGGACGCTGGAGATGCTCAAGCCCTGGCGGAATCTTGAGACGCCCGTCGAGGAGCTTCGCGGGCTGGACCGCGCGGTGTGCGTGGCCGGCCTGGTGCCCCATCAGCACTATGAGGACGTGACCGAGCGACTTGCCGAACTGGGCGCCGTCGTTCAGCAGGTCGGCGGATCGGGCATGGTGTTCGCGTGTCTGATCGGCTGCCTGAAAGAGCAGGCCGGCGAGGTGCAGAAGGTCCTGCGCAGCGCGGACTTCGAGGCCGTCCATTTCGAGGGCATGAGCGGCACCGTCGCGGAACTGATCGAGAAATACCGCGGACAACTGGAAGAGGCCCGCGCCGCCTGGAAGCAGGCTGAGGAGCGGGCCCGTGAGCTGGCCCGCCGCGTTTCGGTCCTGGAGATCCTCTTCGATCACTATTCGAACCTCGTCCGGCGTGAACAGGCCCGCATGACCAGCCCGGCGACCGAGAGCGTGATCCTGCTGGAAGGCTGGGTCCGCCAGAGGGACTACCCGCGGCTGGAACGCATCGTGGCCGAGTTTGACGCCGCCTCGGTCGTGCCCATGACGCCGGCCGAGGGCGAGGAAACGCCCGTCGAGATCGACAATCCGCCCAGCGTGCAGCCCTTCGAGACCATCACGCGGCTTTACGGCATGCCGCATCCGACGGATGTGGACCCGACGGTGTTTCTGGCGCCGTTCTTTGCGTTGTTCTTCGGCATCTGTCTGACCGACGCCGCCTACGGGCTGGTCATGATCGGCTTTTTGTGGTGGCTCATGCGGAAGATCAAGGGCGACGTAAAGTTCTTCCGCATGCTGATGATCTGCTCGGTCACCACGGTGGTCGCCGGGGCGTTGACCGGCGGCTGGTGCGGCGACGCGATTCAGGTGTTTTTCCCGGCGCTGGGGCCTGCACGAGAGGCCCTGATGGTGTTCGACCCGCTCGAAAAGCCCATGTACTTCTTTGTCATCTCGCTGGTCCTGGGTTATTTGCAGATCATCTTCGGCGTGGGGCTGGCGTTCTGGCACAAGTGGCGGGACGGGCGGCGCCAGGAGGCGCTGTGGGACCACGGCACGTGGTTCATCTGGCTCAATAGCCTGACTCTGTTCGGCTTGGCCAAGGCCGGTTATCTGCCCGGCGCCCTGGCGCCGATCTTCGGGATCATCGCCCTTGTGCCGGCGGTGGGCATCGTGCTCTTCAGCGAACGGGAGGGGGGCTGGGGCGTCCGCATCGGGATGGGCGCGTACAACCTGTTCAGCACGGTGTTCTACGTGGGCGACGTGCTCAGCTACATCCGGCTGATGGCCTTGGGCATGGTCACCGCGGGGTTTGGGATGGCCATCAACGAGATCGTCGGCCAGGTCATGGCCCTGGGCATTCTGGGCTGGATTCTCGGCGCGGTGATTTTCGTCGGCGGCCACGTGTTCAACATCGCCAACTCGGCCCTGAGCGCCTTCGTCCACACGATGCGTCTGCAGTTCGTCGAGTTCTTCACGAAGTTTCTGGCCGGCGGCGGCAAGCAGTTCGATCCGCTGCGGAAAGAGTATCGGCATATTGCGGTCGATGATACGCCCGGTCCGGTGGGGCCGGCGACATCCGAGACCTGAGGATAGCCACCAGAAAGAACCAATCGTCTTAGGCGGCAAGAAGAAAGGAAACATACGATGGCTCAGATCGCATTGGGAATCGCATTTTTGGGAGCGGCCTTGGCGGCCTTTATGGCGGGGATCGGGTCGGCGGTGGGGATCGGTATCGCCGGGCGCAGCGCGACGGGCGTTTTGAGTGAGAAGCCCGAGCGGTATGGCCAGTTGTTCCTGCAAGTCGTGCTGCCGGGAACGCAGGGTTTCTACGGCTTCGTGATCGCCTTCTTCGCCATGGGCCGGATCCGGGCGTTCGGCGACGGCCTCGACCTTGTGAACGCCTTGGCGATTTTCTCGGCGTGCCTGCCCATCGCCTTTGCCGGGATGCTCAGCGCGATTCATCAGGGCAAGACCTGCGCCGCCGGCATTCTGATGACGGCCAAACGCCCCGAAATGGCCGTCAAGGCCGGTGTGCTTTACGCCGCGATGGTGGAAGTCTACGCGGTGTTGGGCTTCCTGATCTCGCTGCTGATCCTGTTGCAGATCCAGGTGCCCACGACGGCCTGACCGGCGCACACCCGTTTTCTCGCGATGACCTTATGGGGATGGACCCATGGATGCCGAACAGGTAGTGGATAAGATTCTCTCCGAGGCACGGGCCGAGGCCGAGGCCATTCGCTCCGAGGCCCAGGGCCAGGCTGATGAAGACCGGTCCAGGCTTCAGGAGGAGTTGGATGCCTTCGAGGCCGAGACGAAGCGCCTGGCCGACCAGGCCGCCGAGGATCGGCGGGCCCGCATGCTGGCCGCGGCCCGTATGGAGAACCGCAAGGCCGAGCTGACGGCCAAGGTCGAGTTGCTCAATGAGGTCTTCGAGAAGGCCGCCGAGCGCCTGGCCGCGCTGGAAGACGACGAGTATCGCGACTTCATGGCCGACCTGATGGCCCGCGCGGTCGAAACGGGCGATGAGAAGATCATTGTCGGACGCGATGAGACGCGGATCGACGACCGCGTCATCAAGGCCGTCAACCGCCAGCTCGGCCCCGGCTTCAAGGGCAACTTGCAGCTCGCCTCGGACCGGGCCGACATCCGCGGCGGATTCATCCTTCGCCGGGGCAAGATCCAGACCAACGTCAGCATCGACGTGCTGGTCGGCCAGACCCGCGAGGACATGGAGCCCGAGGTCGTCGCCATGCTGTTCGGCGCCCCGGAGCCGCAGGCCGAGTCGTCCTCCGAAACGCAGGAACAGGACTAGCCGATGCGCACCGTGGACGAGGCTGTGATCGATTTTCACCGGTATCCGCCGATCGGTCCGGATGACTGGCGCTACGGCCTGGCCACCGCCCGCGTGCGCTGCCTCGAAGCGGCCCTCTTATCGCGTGCGACGCTGCTGGACATGGCCAACGCCGCCAGTTTCGCCGCCGCGGCGGAGCTGCTGTCGGGAACCGAATACGCCCTGTCCGGAGCCGTCGACCGCTTCGGACCCGTCGAGGAGCTGTTGCTGCAACGCCGCCGCGAGGTGCGCGAGCTGTTCATCAGCCTGATGCTCGACGATCCGCTGGTCGAATTGCTGCGGGCGCGGCACGATTTCGCCAACATGCGCCTGGCCATCCGGCGGATCGTCACCGATCGACCCGTCGGATCGGGCTACAGCGATTTCGGCTCGGTCTCGCCGGAGGAGTTTGAAGAGGCCATCCAGCAGGAGAACTACAACGCGTTTCCGCTTTACCTGCAGGAGGCCATCGAAGAGGCCGTTCTGGCCTACTACGAAAATCGCGACATCCGTGCGATCGACTACGCCATCGACCGCTACGAGGCCCGCTATCGCATTCGCACCGCCCACGAGGTGGGCAGCGTTTTTCTGCTGAGCTTCTTCCGCGTGCGGATCGACCTGACCAACATCCGCACGCTGCTGCGTCTCAAGGCCGCCGACCGGATGGAGCGGGGCCTCTTTCTGCCCGGCGGATTCGTGGAGGTGGAGCGATTTATCCACGGGCTGGATTTGGGCTACGAGGGCCTGGCGCCGTTGTTTTACGCCACGCCGTACTACGAGACCGTGGAGGGAGGGGTCGCGTATTTCACCGCCGAGAAGTCGTTCCTGCGGTTGGAGCGGCTGTGTGAGGAGTACTTGTTTGGATTCTTGAGAACGACCCGTTCGATCACCGCCGGACCGCAGCCCATTATCGCCTACCTGATGTTCAAGGAGACGGAGATTCGTATGGTGCGGATGATATTGACGGCCAAGATGAACGGGATGGATGCCCGGCTGATCCTGGATCGGCTGGGTGAATAGGAGCGCAAACGCGATGCAAGGAAACGTCGCCGTGCTGGGTGGGGTGGATTTCACGATGGCCTTCGCGGCCTTGGGGCTGGATACGTACCCTGTGGAGCCGCGGTCGGAGCCGGTCGCCCAGGCCGCGCGGCAGATTCTCGAAAACCCCTACACCCTGGTCGTCGTCGCCGAGAACGTCGCGCCGATGGCCCAGCCGGTCTTTGAGGACGTGCAGCGCAAGGCCACTCCGTGTGTGGTGGTCGTGCCGTTTTTGAGCGCCTCGAGCGGAACGGCCACCGAGGTGCTTGGCCGGGCGCTCATGCTGGCCACGGGAATCAATATTCTGAAAACCTAGCCGATCCGGCCCCTCGATCGGATGCCCCGGTCGGCACCGAGTCCGCCCAGACTAACAGAGAGAAGGTTGACAAAGATGAGCGAAACCAGTGTCGGTAAGATCGTCAAGGTCGCCGGACCCGTCGTCGTCGCCGAGCAGATGACCGGCGCCCGGATGTACGATGTGGTCCGCGTCGGCGAAGAGAATCTCATCGGCGAAATCGTCGAGCTGCATGGGGACCAGGCCAGCATCCAGGTCTACGAGGATACGGGCGGCATCGGCCCCGGCGAGAAGGTGGTCAACACCGGCGCGCCGTTGAGCGTGGAGCTCGGTCCGGGGCTGATCGAGAGCATCTACGACGGCATTCAGCGGCCCCTCGATCGCCTGGTCGAGATGCAGGGACAGTTCATCCTGCGGGGCAGCGACGTGCCCGGTCTGGACCGGGAGAAGCGCTGGCACTTCACGCCGACCATCGAGAACGGCGCCGAGGTCGGCCCGGGCGACATCATCGGCGAGGTTCAGGAAACCAGCCTCATGCTGCAGAGAATCCTGGTGCCCCCGCGGTTGCGCGGCACGGTGCAGGACCTGCGGGAAGGCGAGTTCACCGTCGAAGAGCCCATCGGCGTGCTGGTCGGGCCGGATGGGGAGCGCACGGAGCTGAAGATGATGCACAAGTGGCCCGTGCGGACGCCCCGGCCCGTGCGGCGGCGGCTGGCGCCCGATGAGATTCTCATGACCGGCCAGCGGGTCATTGACGCGTTCTTTCCCATCGCCAAAGGGGGGACGGCGTGCGTACCCGGTCCCTTCGGTACGGGCAAGACCGTCGTGCAGCACCAGTTGGCCAAGTGGGTCAACGCCGACGTCGTGGTCTACATCGGCTGTGGCGAGCGCGGCAACGAGATGACCGATGTGCTCATGGAGTTCCCCGAGCTCATCGACCCGCACAGCGGCGAGCCGCTCATGCGGCGGGTCGTCCTGCTGGCGAACACCAGCGACATGCCCGTGGCCGCCCGCGAGGCCTCGGTCTACACGGGCATCACGATGGCCGAGTACTTCCGCGACATGGGCTACTCCGTGGCCCTGATGGCCGACAGCACCAGCCGGTGGGCCGAGGCGATGCGTGAGATCTCCACCCGGCTGGAAGAGATGCCCGCCGAGGAGGGCTACCCCGCCTACCTGGGCGCCCGGATCGCGTCGTTCTACGAGCGGGCCGGCAAGGTGGTCTGCACGGGGTCGCCCGATCGCCAGGGGGCGCTGTCCATCATCGGGGCCGTCAGCCCACCCGGCGGGGACCTGTCCGACTCCGTCGTCCAGGCCACGCTGCACGTGGTGAAGGTCTTCTGGTCGCTGCAGGGTCGCCTGGCCCAGCAGCGGCACTTCCCGGCGATTGACTGGCTGACCAGCTACTCGTTCTACAAGCAGTATTTGCCCGGCTGCTTCGAGGACAAGGACCGCGGCGAGGCCATGGCCGAGATGACCAAGCAGGCCATGGGGCTGCTCGAAGAGGAGGCCCAGCTCATCGAGATCGTGCGGCTCGTCGGCGCTGAATCGATCGGCGCCCGCGACCGGATGGTCCTCGAAACCGCCAAGAGCATCCGCGAGGACTTCCTGCACCAGAACGCCTTTCACAAGGTCGACACACACACGAGCATGGACAAGCAGTTCGAGATTCTCAAGGCGATCCTCTACTTCCACGCTCAGTCGCTTGAGGCCATCGAGCAGGGGGTCGACACCAAGGACCTCTGCACCTTGCCCGTGCGGACCGATATCGCCCGGGCGAAGTTCGTGGAGGAGCAGGAACTCGAGCGGATCGTCGCCATCCGCGACACGATTGACGAACAGATTAAGGGATTGAGCGTGCCGGCATGATCCGTCGCCGTCGCCAGAGATCGGACCACGGGTCGCGCGGCACGCACACCGACACCAAGCGGGAGCCGAAGATGCTGAAAGAGTACCGTACCGTCACCGACATCGCCGGGCCCCTGATGCTCGTCGAGGGCGTCGAGGGCGCCAAGTTCGGTCAGATCGTCGACATCGAAATCGCCGACGGCACGCTGCGGCACGGCCAGATCCTCCAGGTCGAGCGCGACAAGGTCCTCGTGCAGGTCTTCGAGGGCACCGAGGGCATCGACATCGAGCGCAGCACCGTCCGCTTTCTTGGCAAGCCGATGGAATTGGGCGTGTCGCCGGAGATTCTGGGCCGCGTCTTCGACGGCACCGGACGCCCCAAGGACGATGGCCCGGAGATTCTGCCCGACAAGCGGCTGAACATCAACGGCAACCCCATCAACCCCTTTGCGCGGGACTACCCCAACGAGTTCATCCAGACGGGCATCAGCACCATCGACGGTCTCAACCCGCTCGTGCGCGGCCAGAAGCTGCCGATCTTCTCCGGATCGGGCCTGCCGCACGATGAGATCACGGCTCAGTTGGCCCGCCAGGCCACCGTGCTGGGCAAGGGCGAGGCGTTCGCGGTGGTCTTCGCCGCCATGGGCATCACGTTCGAGGCCGCCCAGTTCTTCATCAACGACCTGACGAGCACCGGCGCGATCGAGCGGGCCGTACTGTTTATCAACCTGGCGGATGACCCGGCCATTGAGCGCATCGCCACCCCCCGCGTGGCCCTGACGGCCGCGGCGTACCTGGCCTTCGACCGGGACATGCACGTGCTGGTGATCCTCAACGACATGACCAACTACTGCGAGGCCCTGCGGCAGATCAGCGCCGCCCGCAAGGAGGTGCCCGGTCGACGCGGGTATCCGGGCTATCTCTACACCGACCTGGCCACCGTCTATGAGCGGGCCGGGCGGATCAAGGGCAAACGCGGCTCGATCACCATGGTGCCCGTGCTGACGATGCCGGAGGACGACAAGACGCACCCGGTGCCCGACCTGACGGGGTACATCACCGAGGGGCAGATCCTCATGAGCCGCGCCCTCCACCGCAAGGGCATTGCTCCGCCGGTGGACGTGCTGCCGAGCCTGTCGCGTCTCAAGGACAAGGGCATCGGCGCCGAGAAGACCCGCGAGGACCACGCGGACCTGTATAACCAGCTCTACGCCGCCTATGCCCGCGGCAAGGAGGCCCAGGAGCTGGCGACCATTCTCGGCGAGGCGGCCCTGAGCGACGAGGATCGCAAGTACATGGCCTACGCCAACGCGTTCGAGGGCCGCTACATCTCGCAGGGCTACTACGAGAACCGCAGCATCTTTGACACGCTCGACCTGGGGTGGGAGCTGCTGAGCATGTTTGAGGACACCGAGCTCAAGCGTATCGATCCCAAGCTGTTGGAAGAGTACATGCCCAAGTTCCGCCAGAAGGCCGCGAGCGCCTAGCGCTTCGCGCCCGGGCGATTCGGGCCGTGAGATAAGCCTATGCTTGAAAACATCAGTGCCACCCGGATGGAGCAGCTTCGGCTGCGACGACGCGTCGAATTGGCCGGCCGCGGGCATCGCTTGCTCAGCCAGAAACGCGACGAGATCAGCCGACAACTGGTCAAAATCGCCGGCGAGTTGCGGCCGTTGCGGGAGCGCGTCGAGGCCGAACTGCTGGAGACCACGCGGCGTTTCATGATGGCCCGCGCCACCATGGAGCCCGAGGACATGGCCGCCGCCATCGACGTGCCCACCAAGCAATTCGCCCTGACCGTGCAGTTCGCCAGCATCATGAGCGTTCGGGTCCCCCAGTTGACAAAAGACATCGCCGGTGAGATTATGTGTTACGGCTTCTCCACGACCAGCGGCGAGCTGGACGTGGCGTTGCGGGCCCTGGAGCGGGCCTTCGACAGCCTCATCGAACTGGCCGCCAAGGAGAAGCAGGCCATGCTCCTGGCCACCGAGCTGCAGAGTACGCGGCGACGGGTCAACGTGCTCGAACACGTGGTCATCCCGAATATCCAGGAGACCATTCGGTATATTACCGATAAGATGAGCGAGGACGAACGCGACAACACCAGCCGGTTGATGAAGATCGCCGACATCATTCGCGGCTGACACCCGCGGCGCCGGTTCGGCGCCCCGCAAACAACAATGGAACCGCCCGTTCAAAGCCGGCGGCGGTAAACGAACCATGGCCAACGGAGCCCGTGGAAAAAACGGCGGCCCGTCCAAGTCCTTCATGACGGTGGGGCCGACGCTGCACTACAGCCATGCCAACGTGCATTGGTGCTGGGTGCTGTCTGTCCTCATTTACGCCGGCACGTGCCTGTTCTGGACGCAGATTCACACCGGGCAGGTGCTCCTGGCGTGGGATCACGTGTTTGATTTCAGCATCAACCGGCTCCATCCTTACACCGACCGGCCCTTGAGCATCTTTGAGTACCCGTGGCAGATTCTGGTCCTGGCGTTGCTCATGGGCATCCTGGGGGCGGCGCCGGTGCTGACGGCCCAGCTTCTGAGCTTCCGGTACAGCCTCCCGATGCTTCTGGCGGTGCTGTTCCTGGCCCGGCTGCCGCTCATGGCGGCCTTTCTGCTGGTCAGTTGCGTCGCGGTGGCCTGTCGTCCTCTGCGGTTTCGGTCTCGGTTCATCGCGATCGTGCTGTGCCTGTCGCCGCAGTTGGTGTATTGGGCCGCGTTTGGTGGAGGCGAGTCCGATCCGGTCAAGTGGGGCTTCTCCTATGCCCCCTGGCTTGGCGCGTGGCTGGTCGGCGTAGGGATGGCCGGTGTGGCCATCGGCATCGGGCACTTCACGCGATACCGCCCCGGTCTGGTCTGGACCGTCAGCGGCGTGGCGCTCACGATCGCCGTCCTGGTTTTCACGCGAAAGATCAGTTTCGCGGAATTGGATTATCAACTGTACATCGCGCACAACAACCCCGAAGAGGTCCGCGAGTTCCGCGATCACGACATGCGCCCCCTCCTCGACCAGGCCATGCACAACCCGACCACCAAGAGCTATCTGCAAGAGTTGTTCTATCCGACCGAGCCGATCCTTCTGCGGGAGGAGCTCAAGAAGGAAATCCAGATTCAGCTTGGTTACGATCGGTGGCCGAACTGGTTTGAGGTACCCGATGAGTTGCGCTACCAGCGCAGACGGACCCAGTTATTACGCGAGTACCGGTATTTCATCGAGAAATGGCCCCACAGCCGCCGGCTGCCGATCGCGTTGTACTTCCAGGCCCTGCTCAATGAATACAGTCCCGACATCCGGATGTTGGGCCAGCGTGAGATCCTGAGTTTCTACAGTGATTATCCCAACCACGAGAATCTGCCGATCTGGCACCGCATCGTCGATCAGGCGCCGCGGAGCCCGGAGGCCACGGAGGCTCGCTACCGCATCGCCTTCCACCAGGCCGGACGCGGGCGCTTCAAAGAGGCGATGGACGTATGCGACGTCGCGGAAGCGGAAATCCTTCGCCATCTGGAGCGCCAGGCCCAGGATACCACATCGGGGGAACGCTCCTGGAAGGTGTTCACCTCGCCGGCGAGCACGGTGATGACGGCCTCGAAACTCAAGCGGGTGTTGCGGAAGGTCCGCGAACTGCGGTCTCTGATCAGTCAGGAATCGCAGATGCCGTCGGAGGAATCGCGGCGGCGCCTGGCGCAGTTCGTCGTGCTTAACCCTCACCGCCCGGATTACGCGGATCGCCTTGATGAGCTCCTGGCCGCGACCAACCCCAACGATCCCCTTCGCGACAACCTGCAGTTGGCCAAGTGCCGGCTGATCACCGATCTCCAACTGCGGGCCGACAAGCTTCGAGCCCTGATCGAGGAGTTTCCGCGCAGCGATGGGGCCGTGCGGGGCCTGTACGAGTTGGGTCTGCTCCAGGTCGAACGCTGGAAGGCCGCCGATGCACCGGAAGACGCCAAGGCCCGGTTCCTGGCCGAGGCCCGCACCGTTCTTGGCGAGCTGCTGCAGAAGCATCCCCAGAGCCTCTACACCGACCCCGCCCGCGAAATCCTCGAAGGATTGCCCAAGCCCTGACGTGCCGTACAGGCAGGTGCGAAGGGGCGAGGGTCTTCATTTTTGCGCATGATGTTCCGATCGTTCTACATAAATGTATATACAATCGGGAGTGGTCCACAAAAATGTAGAAATCTTCAAGGCCCCATGAGTGCAGTGTTATTTTCGTAAGTGTTTTCTTTAAAATGTGTTACAACCATTCCTGAATAATCTCATCCCTGTTGGCACACCCCTTGCAAATGGTCCCTCTGTACCGCGGGAACGGCGCGTGTTTCGTGTCGCCCGCCCAAACAAGACACGGTTGTCCGATTTCTTGTAAGGATGTTGGGACCATGAGACGCATGAAGAGTGGGTTTCTGAATCTTCGGGCCTTGGCGGCCATCGGTGTGTTCCTGGGGCTCTGTGAGGTGGCCGTGGCGGCCGACGCCTCAGAGGACATAGCCGAGCTTCGGATGGGGCTGGATACGGTGTGGGTCCTGCTGGGGGCGTTCCTGGTGTTCTTCATGCAGGCGGGCTTCGGGATGGTGGAGGCCGGCTTTATCCGCGCCAAGAACACCTGCAACATCCTCACGAAGAACTTCCTCGACTTCTGCATGGCGTCGCTGGGCTTCTTTTTGATCGGTTACGGCCTGATGTTCGGCGACGGCAACGGCCTGGTCGGTACGAAGGGCTGGCTGCTCATGGGGCTCGGTGATCGCGTCAACGGCCTGCCCCTGTACGCCTTCTGGCTGTTTCAGGCGGCCTTCTGCGGGGCGGCGGCCACGATTGTCGCGGGCGGCATGGCCGAGCGCATGCGTTTCACGGGCTATCTGGTCTATTCCTTTATCATATCCGCGCTGGTTTATCCCATTGTGGGCCACTGGATATGGGGGGGCGGCTGGCTGGCGGGTCTGGGCTTCGGCGATTTCGCCGGCTCAACGGTCGTTCACACGGTGGGCGGTTTTGCCGCGCTGATCGGCACGATCATCCTGCGGCCACGAGAGGGCAAATTCAACCCCGATGGTTCGCCGAACGTGCTGCCCGGCCACAACATCCCCTTGGCCTCGCTGGGTGTGTTCATCCTGTGGTTCGGCTGGTTCGGTTTCAACGCCGGCTCGACACTGGGTGCGGGTGACGGCTCGGACATCGCCCGGGTGGCGATCAACACCAATCTGGCCGCCGCCCTGGGGGGGATCGCCGCGATGGTGACGGTGTGGAAACGATTCGGCAAGCCTGATCTGTCCATGGCCATGAACGGCGCCCTGGCCGGACTGGTGGGGATCACCGCACCGTGCGCGTTCGTTGAGCCGTGGGCGGCCATCGTGATCGGCGCCGTCGCCGGGGTCGTGGTCGTCCGGGGTGTCGAGCTGCTGGACCGGCTCCGGATCGACGATCCGGTCGGGGCGGTGCCCGTCCACGGGCTGTGCGGGGTGTGGGGCACCCTGGCGGTCGGTCTGTTCGGCCGGGAGGGTCTGGGGGGCCTGACGCGTAACGGCCTGTTTTATGGCGGGGGCCTCGTGCAGCTTGGCGTGCAGGTGCTCGGCAGCCTCGCCACGATCGGGTTCGTGCTGCTGGCCATGGGACTGGTTTTCAAGCTGATCGAGGCAACGGTCGGCCTGCGGGTGGGTCGCGATGAGGAACTCCGCGGCCTGGACATCGGCGAGCACGGCATGGAGTCCTACGCTGGATTCCAGATTTTCTGTACGACCTGACGCATCCTTGGGATAGGAGCACGAAACACCATGAAACTGATTATCGCATACATTCAGCCGCACAAGCTGCAAGACGTCAAGAAGGCCCTGTACAAGGCCGAGGTTTTCAAGCTCTCGGTCACCAACGCCCTGGGTTGCGGCGCTCAGGGGGGCTACGAAGAGAGCTATCGCGGCGTCCGGTTCGAGGTCAATCTGCTCAAGAAGGTGCGTCTGGAGATCGCCGTGAATGAGGATTTTGTCGAGCGGACCGTCGAGGCGATTATCGAGGGGGCCCGCACCGGGAAGATCGGGGACGGCAAGATCTTCATCCTGGAGCTGGCTGAGTGCATTCGTATCCGCACCGGCGAGCGGGGCGGGGAGGCCATCGGATGACGGATTCGCCGACGAAGCGGAATGGGGGCTCGTACAGCGTCTCGCGCAGCGGCCATGACCGCAAGGGCGAGTAATGAAGAAGCGTTTCTGTTTAGCGTCCCATAATCCTCACGGTTAAGCCGCCATATTGCCGATATTGGTCTCATGGTCGGCAGTGTACACACAACG
>DSDH01000268.1 GCA_011055475.1 Phycisphaerales bacterium
CCGTGGGGACTTCCTGGAGCAGATGCTTGCCGAGCGGCCGGGCAACGTCGTCATCATCTCCGGCAACAACCGCCGGAAGACCGAATACATCAAGGCCTGTGCCGCGGCGGGGCTCCACCAGCTCGTGGACAAACCCATGTGCATCGACCAGAAGGGTTTCGAGTTGCTGCTGGAGGCCTTCGACGCCGCCGATCGTAACGATGTGTTGCTGTACGATATCATGACCGAGCGGTCGGAGATTTGCACCATGCTGCAGCGCGAACTGATGCAGATGGAGCCCGTTTTCGGTCAACTGGTCACGGGCACGCCCGATGAACCCGCGTTTGAGACGGAGAGCGTGCACCATTTGTTCAAGATGGTCGCGGGCAATCCCATCAAGCGGCCCGGCTGGTACTTTGACACAACGCAGCAGGGCGAGGGCATCGTGGATGTGACGACGCACCTGGTCGACCTGGTGGCGTGGGAGTGCTTCCCGGAGGTGCCCATCGACTATAAGACCGATATAGAGATCCTCGCGGCGAAACGCTGGCCCACGATGATCACGCGCGAGCAGTACCGCAAGGTGACGCGGCTGGAGGATTTCATTCCCGAGCTCAAGGACCAGCTCGACGCCGAGGGCCGGCTGCCCTGTTACGTCAACGGGCAGATCGATTACACGATCAAGGGGGTCCACGCCCGCGTGCGGGTGCTCTGGAACTACGAAGCCCCACCGGGTGGACAGGACACGCACTACGCGGTGGTGCGCGGCACGCGGGCCAACCTGGTGATCCGTCAGGGGGCCGAGCAGAACTTCCGCCCGGAATTGTATATCGAGCCGGCCAGGCCCGAGCTGACCGTGCCGTTGGCGGTGGCGCTGCCCAGGGCCATTCTGAGCCTGCAAGAGAAGTATCCGGGCATCAAGCTGGAGCCCAGCGGCGAGAAGTGGCACGTGTTCGTGCCCGACCGGTACCACGTCGGCCACGAGGCCCACTTTGGTGAGGTCACCGAGCGATTCCTGCAATACCTCGTGGACGGCAAGCTGCCCGATTGGGAGGTGCCCAACATGAAGGCCAAGTACTACGTGACCACCACCGCATTGGAAATGGCGCGACAGACCCCGTAGCGCCGTGGGGCATGGATCGGATGAATGGGATCGCCCTGTGTTCGGATATGAACGGCCACGGATTTCGATTTGGAGCAGAGACATGAAAACCACGCACGCGTTTATCACGGTCGTCGCCCTGGCGCTGGCCTTGCCGACGGTCTCCTGTGCGGCCGGGGGCGTCGCGTTCAAGCAGGGGCCCGATCGGATCGATGTGCTGATCGACGGCCAGAACGTCACCAGCTATCGGTACGACGAGACGCTCACGAAGCCCATTTTGTACCCCCTCAAGACACCGGGCGGGATGATCCTGAACCGGGGGTACCCGCTGGTCAAGGTCGAGGGCGAGAGCACCGACCATCCGCACCACGTGGGCCTGTTCTTCACCTACGATGAGGTCAACGACAGCGGGTTCTGGAACAATACGACCAGCCCGCCACAGATTCACCATGTCAAGACCGTCGAGATGACGGGCGGCGAGAAGGGGACGTTGAAGACGCTCAGCCAGTGGATCGATAAGAGTCGAAAGCCCATCCTGGAAGAGCACCGGACGATGGTCTTTCACCCCGGCCCCGGTTCATACGCCATCGACCTGACCATCGACCTCAAGGCTCTGGCGAAGGTGGAGTTCGGCGACACGAAAGAGGGTATGCTGGGTATCCGCACCGCCGATTGGCTTCGCGAGCGGGATGGACACAGTGAGTATCTGGCGTCCACCGGGGCCCGCCGCGCGGGGAACATCTGGGGCCGCCGCGCCACATGGGTCACGCTGCAGGGCGAAAAGGATGGCCGGACCGTGGGCATCGCCATCCTGAATCACCCGTCCAGCGTGAACTACCCCACGTACTGGCACGCCCGCGACTATGGCCTGTTCAGCGCCAACCCGCTCGGCCAGCTTGCGTTTGACAAGGCCCATAAGGTGCCCGATGCCAAGGCCTTCGGTCTTGCGCTTGAGCCGGGTCAGGCGGCGCACTTCCGCTTTCTGATCATCGTCTACGAGGGCGCCAAGACCAAGGAGCAACTCGACGCCCAGTTCGAGAAGTTCGCCCGGCAGTAGTGGCGGTTGATGAGAATGGGCGGGGCCGTCGTTTCACGGCATTCTGGCTGCCGGGTGGATAGCCGCGGGTCAGCCTTGGTGATGCTCATGGGGGTAGGGGTCATCAGGTCGCAGAGTGGCGGCGGTTTGTCCTCGGCCGGTCCCGTCGACCTGGAAGGAGTATGCGTGCGGTGTCTCCAGACGTAGTCCAGCTCGCCCGGTTCAGAGCCCGGTTCGGCGAGAACCGGTTCCGATCGATCTCGCCGGAGTACTTCGAATGGAAGCATCGTAGGAATCCCTACCTGCCCGGTTACATCTACCTCGAACGACGAGGCGAGGAAGTCATCGGCTCGGCGTCGATTACGCCGAAGAAACTGCTGGTGCTCGGCCAGATCGTCCTCGGCGGTGAGTTCTGTGACGCGTTCACGGATGCGCGGCACAGGCGGGAGGGCATTTTCTCGCGAGGCATGCAGGCGGGCATCGAATACGCCGCAACCCACGGTATACAGATGCTCTACGGCACCCCCTCACTGGGTTCTGCTTCGTACCAGGGGTTTCTCAGGAAGCTTGGCTGTGAACTGTGTCCATCCGCGCGATTGCACTACATGGCCAAGCCGTTGCGCCCCCTCAAGCCCTTCTTGAAGCTCGGCGTCAAGGCGGTGGTAAAGCGGAGAACCAGGCGGAGCCAGCCATTCAGGATGTTATGCCGGCAGGTCTTCGGCCGGACGCCGTGCCCCCCGGCTCAGCGCGACGGTGAGCCGCTGAGAATCTCTGTGCTGGACCGTTTGGCAGAGGACTTCGACGGGCTCTGGGGGCCACCGCGATATGCGTTTTGCACCCTTCGCGATCGCACCTATCTGACGTGGCGATTCCTGGACAATCCCGACGACTACCTCCTCTTGGGGGCACACGAGGGCCGGGATTTTCAGGGTTATCTGGCCGTCAAGCTCTCGCCGGATGGAGCCACCGGGGTGATCTGCGACTATATCACCCTGCATGACAACCAGCTTGTCTTTCAGGGCTTGCTTTGCGAAGTCGAGCGAATGCTCATTGAGCGCAAGGTGCGGCAGCTCGTGACCTACTGCATGGAGGGGTCCCCCTACTTCCAGACGCTGGAGACGCATTGTTTCGCTGATCGTGGGGCCGAAAGGGGGTTGTGCGTCGTCGTGCATTCGGGCACGGACCTGGCCCGTCGGCTTTTGGCGTCGTCACAACCCTGGCATTTCACGCTGGCCGATTCGGATAACATTTAGGTGGCGTACGATCGCATGCTATGGAGAATGACAGAGGGCTTCAAGCAGGGCTGCTTTCGCATCGGGCTCAATCGCCTGTTGTCGCGATGCGTGAACCTGCCGATCATCCTGTGTTTCCATCGAATCACACCGCCCTCATCCTCTTTTTTCGATCGGCGCCTTGAGGCGATCGCGCCCCAGCAGTTTGAATGGATACTCTCTTACGTCGGGGCGATGGGCTATCGGTTCGTTCCCTTGGAGAAAATGCATGCGGATATCCAGGAGTCCAGGCTTCTTCGCGAGGCCGTCGTGACGTTCGACGATGGCTTCCGGGACCAGTATGAGAACGCCTATCCCGTGCTGAAGCGATGGAGGATTCCGGCGACCTTGTTCCTGATAACCTCCACGGTCGATGCGACATCGCTGTTATGGCTTCACAAACTATACATTCTCCTGGGGCACATGGATGCGCAGGAGGCTCAAGCCGCGGTGAAAGACTACGTGGGCCGTGAGCACGCCGGCCTGTCCTTCTATGAAGCGGTGCGACGCGTGGTGTGCTCGCCGGACAGAGCGCGCATGCATCGTTTTATCGACGGCCTGGCGCAGAGGCTGGGCTGGACTTCGGAAGAAGAAGCCCGGTGGGCTCGCCAAGTCTACTTGACAAGCGAGCAGATTCGGGTGATGCGGGACAATGGGGTGGCGGTGGAATCCCACGGTCATGAGCACCTGCCGGTCGACAGCGTATCCCCGGCGGACATCCGGCGCGATATCCTGCAATCGACCTCCTGGATCGAGGAGCATCTGGGCTATCGGGCCCGTTTTTTCGGTTACCCGTTTGGATTTGTCAGTCCGGTGTCGGTCCAGGTGCTCAGGGAATTGGGGTGCGTGGGGGCATGTACCACGGAACATCGGCCGCTGCGGGCGGGCGAAGATCCTTTTGCCTTACCCCGTGTCTACCGAGATGGTGACCATCGCGCCCGTTTTGCCTGGCGTTTTTCCGGATTCTATCTGGGTGCCATGCGCGAGCGGCTCTTCCGATGACGGTTGGCCCGGCCGCGAGGGCCCGCGTCGAAGGCCTCAAGCACTCCCAAACGCTGTCCCACGCACTCCTCGTCACCGGGCGACGGGTTTCCGCCGCCGACCGCCGGGGAATCCGGGCAAACCACCGGCCAGAGAGTCAACAACACGCCTGCCTGCCCCAGCCACTGCTCGCCTGCGCATCGGCGCCTCCTGTGTGCATTGTCCACCATAAGAGGGTATCAGACCTTCGGAGCAAGAAAAAGACCGTGTAAGTCTGTTGACAGGCCGCGCGGACTTGTGTACAATTGTTGACACTCATTGGTCAACGCCATAGGATTTAGCCGGTTCGATGGGCGAAACGGGGCAGGTGTGTTGCAGGAGGTTGCGGTCATGCACTGCGTATCATTTCACAGGGGGAGCGTTGCATCTTTCATGTGGGGGCCGGCTTTTGCCCATGCCGCTTCCGGTTCCGTTGGCTTGGAGTGTAGGCGAATTGCAACTCCTTCAGGGTCTTTCTGGGTCGTATTGGCCATCGGGGTTACTTGAGGCCTTGAAAGCGAGATCTTGATTCCCGTATTATGGATTGTCCGATGTACAGTAACGCGGTTGAGGGCGTTCAATGAAATGAAGAGTCACGGACAGGAAGTTTTTGGGACCGTCCAAGCTGGATGCATCCAGCGGGGGCCTGCGGGATGTGACAACCAGGGCTCCATGGGTTGTGTTCGCTGAACAGAAAAAGGAGGAAACATGTCAACTCAGAACATCGTCCGAATTGTGTGCCTGTTGACCGTGCCCTGTGCCGCCTATGCGGCGTCGGCGGCCACCACCGTGAAAACCGTCGCTCTAACGGCCTACGACGTGGTTTACGATCCCTTTGGCCAGCGTCTGTACGCTGCTGTGGGTCAATCGGACGCGCAGTACCCCAACTGTGTGGTCAGGATCAACCCCCGGAACGCCACCGTTGAAAATGCCGTCTGGGCCGGCAGCGATCCGCGAAAACTGGCCATCTCCGATGACGGACAATACATTTACATTGGGCTGAATGGCGCCGGTCGCGTGAGCCGCTACAATGTGGCGGCCGAAGTTATCGATCAGGACTTCTCGCTGGGCAGCGGTAGTTTCGGCACAACGTACGCGGAGGATATCGCCGTCCAGCCAGGCCGGCCCAGTGTAATCGCGGTATCGCGGTTCCGTAAGGGCGTCAGCCCGCGCCACGACGGCGTGGCCATTTATGAAAACGGCGTGATGCGGCCTGAGAAAACCCGTGCGCATACCGGCGCCAATCGTATTGAGTTTTCCGACGATCCGCAGATCCTCTACGGCTACAACAACGAAACGACCGGGTTCGGCGTGTATACGTTGGTGGTCAATGACGACGGGGTCGGCATTTCCGGCACATACACGGGGCTGATCTCGGGCTTCGGGGTGGATATCGCGTATGATGCGAATCGCCTGTACGCGACAAGCGGCCGGGTGATCGACACCGACACGATGCAATTCATCGGCCAATTCCCTTCGGGCGGGAAAGTCGCTCCCGATTCCAAGGTGGGGCGCACGTTCTTTATCACGAACTCGACCGTGACGGCTTATTATCAGGATACGTTCACCCTGGCCGGCCAGGTGACCTTGTCCGGGGTCTCCGGGTCTCCCGCGAACCTGATCCGCTGGGGAGCGGACGGGTTGGCCTTCAGCACTTCCGGTCATCAGGTGGTCATCGTGCAAACGGACCTTGTGCCATTGGCCGCTTTGGCCATCCTGGCGGTGGATCCCGCGGAGGATTTTGTAGTTTCGGGTGACGCCGGCGGACCGTTTGAGCCCGGCTCTCAGGTGTACAGTCTCACAAACACGGGGGACGATACCTTGTTTTGGGGGGCGGCAGCCGATGCCGACTGGGTGTCGGTCACGCCGGAGGGAGGATTCCTGCCGCCTGGCGGATCGCTGAATCTGACGGTGAGCCTGACCGAGGCGGCGGCACTGTTGCCCAGCGGCGAATACGTCGCCACCGTGGGGCTGACGGACGTCACTCACGGGCAGGAAGGGGCGATTAATGTCGTACTCTCCGTACACACGACACCGCCGGTGTTGGAGGTAACGCCCTCGGAGGATTTCGCGGCATCGGGCGACCATGGCGGGCCGTTCGAGCCCCCGTCCAAGGTGTACGTCCTGACGAACCCAGGGGACGATACGCTGTTCTGGGGGGTGGTGGCCGACGCCGACTGGGTGTCGGTCGAGCCGCAGTGGGGACCGATACTGCCCGGAGGCTCGGCGAATCTGACGGTGAGCCTGACCGAGGCAGCGGCGTTGCTGCCCTATGGCGAGCACGTAGCCATAGTGAGCCTCACGGATATCACCCACGGTCAGGAAGCGGCGGTTCGCGTCGTGCTCTCCGTCGTCTTTCCACAGGGGGCGCTGGACGTGACGCCGGCGGAGGATTTCGTAGCCTCGGCCATCCATGGCGGGCCGTTTGAGCCGACCTCGAAGGTCTACGTGCTGTCGAACACGGGTGGCTCGCCGCTGACGTGGAGCCTGGAAGGACTGCCGAGCTGGCTTTCGGCGGATGTGACCTCGGGCGGGCTCGATCCCCAACAAAGCGTGGAGGTGACGCTCAGCCTGACCGAAGAGGCCGAGACGATGGCGGTCGGGTCTTACTCCCAGATGGTTGTCTTCAGGAACGTGACCACGCAGGAGGAGGCCCCGCGAGAGGTCCGTCTGGACATCCAGGCGCCTTTTGAGGAGCTGGCGCGTGGATACCGAAACAGCAACTTCAACCTGACTTACTCCAGTCTGCTCTTCCGGCCGGATGGGTCGTCGGGGTATTACACCGCCTGTCGGCAGGTGGACGTGCAACAGTTTCCGGTGGACCCGGCGGGGGGGACGCCTTTGGTCTTGTGGGACGACGATGCGGCGGAGGTGGTCCTGTCCGACGGGGCCACGATCGACTTCTTCGGCCGGGAATATGACCGCGTGTATATCGGCAGCAATGGGTATCTCACGTTTGGGCAGGGGGACACCGCGGCGACGGCGTCATGGGACAACCATTTCGCGCTGCCGCGGATCTCGGCCTTCTTCGCGGACCTGACGACGGTCGGGCCGGATCACGTCAGCTACCGGCAACTGGCCGACCGATTGGTGGTGACCTACAGCGACATGCGGCTGGCGGCCAACCGGGACAAGCACAACAACTTCCAGGTGGCCTTGTCGCTTCGTGATGGCAGCATTGAGATCACGTGGCTGCGGTGCGATGCGAACGATGAGATCGTCGTCGGGCTCTCGCGGGGGTACGGCGAGCAGACACGGTTCACACCCACCGACCTGAGCGCACTGACGGCGTGCTGCGAGTGCGGGGACCTGACGGGCGACGGCTTCGTCGGCCTGGCGGACTTGGAGGTGTTGGTGGACTGGTGGCTGACGGGCGATTGCGGCGTGCCGGGCTGGTGTGGCCGGGCCGACCTGGATCGGGATGGACAGGTGACAATGGCGGACCTGGCGATCATGGCCGGCGACTGGTGGCAGGGCGAGATCGGCTGGGGGCAACCGGTGCTCCTGAGCGAGCTGAACGAGGGGGACAATTTCGCCAGGGCCCCGGCCCTGACCGCGGATGAGCGGCTGATTGTCTTCATGCGCTTTGACCCGGTCTCCGGGTATAATCGCTTGTTCGAGGCCACGCGTGAAACACCCGATGAGCCCTTCACCAACGAGCGGAAAATCGACGAACTGGTGGCGACGGGCTACAATATAGGGTTTCCTTGGGTTTCTCCGGATGGACTGTCCCTTTACTATTGGGAGAAGAACGCGCCGCCCGGTGTGCAGGGACCCGAGGAGATCAAGCTGGCCCGCCGGGACGATCCAAGCCGGCCGTGGCAGTATGTCCGCACGCTGACCGAGCTGAGCCCAAACGGTGAAGAGTGCAACGGGCCCGCCCTGACCGAGGACGAGTTGACCATCGTCTTCTTCTCCTATCGGTCCGGGTCTGCGTATGATTTGTCGAACCTCTGGATGGCGACGCGCGACAGTGTTGATGAACCGTTTGCCTCTATTCGTCCTTTGGATGAGATCAACAGTAACCGGTACGAGAAAGGTCGGTACCTCTCACCCGATGGTTTGAAACTGCTCTTCAGTTCTAACCGGCGATATGCGAGTTTGTACGATATGTATCAGGCCTCACGGTCGTCACTGGTCGAGCCTTTCGGCAACGTTGAGATCCTATCGGTCAACAGTGAGTCCAGTGGAGATACGGACGCTTTCCTGTCATACGACGGCAAACGTCTTTATTTCACTCGGGGCCAGGGAGCCGGGCCGTATGGCGTGTACATGGCTCAATTCGAGCCAGTCACCAGGGAGTGCGTTCCTCGTTGACCTGAAATCCTACGTCGTGCTGTTTCAGAGTATCTAATACCAGACAGGCCAGAACGCCGTGTAGTCGAATTGGACGGTGGCGCGGCAGGGGGTGTCGGTTCGGGCGCGGACCCAGTGGGCGCTGTAGCCCTTGGGGAAGGTATGTTGCACGGTCCGGCCGGGCGGCACGGTGAAGGTCTGGTATGCGTGCCACGAGTCATCGGCCAGGACGTCCACCTCAAGCGTCATCCGGACAGGCGTGTCGGCATCGTGTGACATCTCCACCGTTTTGCGGTCGTAGCCGGTCATCAGGTACGGGTCGGAGGGCGTCTCGGCGGCGACGGGGCTGTTCATCCACGGGCCGCCCGTGCCGCGGGGCGGGCCGAACCGCCACAGGTCATCCACGTTGCCGAACCACAGGGCCGCCCGGCCATCGTCGCCACGGACGATGTGCTCGCCCGACGGGGCATCGGCCCGGATGCCGGCCAGTACGAGCATGCCGCGCCACGAGCAGAAATCGTGGATGCGGCGGTTGTGCGTGCAGACGGGGCGGATCCTGGCCAAGCCGCCGGATGCCGGGCGGGGCAGCTCGTAGAACGTCCCGTGGACGTTCATCAGGCCCCGTTCGGTGACGACCTCGCGGATGCCGCGGGGCCAGGCCGAGGCGATCGGCTCATCGAAGGCCGCCGTCCCACGGGGCAGCCGCCGGCGTCGGCCCTGGCCGTCCATGACGATCACGGAGGCCGCGTCGATGGTGAAATCCTGCGTCGTCGCGGCCGTCGAGCGCAGCCACGTCTCGGCGGAGGCGTCCGCGACGCGACGCAGATTCATCTCCTGGCCGATCTCGTAATAACCGGCGCCCGTGATGCGTCCGCTTGCGTCCAGAATATCCGCGGCCAAGTGCAGCGTGAGATCGTCGGTATTGCGGGGCCGGATCAGGCCCCGGGACCAGGCGCCCGGCCCATCGGCCGGCGCCAGGCCGGCGATCAACGCGGTCCGTGCTGCGGCGGGGCGGTTGGCCACGTGGAAACAGGCCGTTACATCGGGTGCATCCCGGTCGATCCGCAGGCGCATCCACTCGGCCCGTACCGATGCGTCAAGAATCACAAAGGCATACCCTTGGGCCGGAACCTCAACCTCGCGGTGTACTTCCCAGTGGCCGGAGCCGTCGGCATCGATCTCGAGCGTGAACGCGACCTGGCCTGATGCCCCGTGGGCAAGGTGGACGGTCCGCTCGGCAAAGCCGGCGATGAGGAACGGCTCGGAGGGCGCTTCGGCCCGGACGGTCTCGTGGGCCCAGACGCTGCCGTAGCCCGTGGCCGGGCCCAACTCGCCGAGCGTCCGGCGGTCGGCGAACCACAGATTCGACTGGTTGCGGCCCAGGAGGGGGTTGTCGAACGGCGAGGCATCGTTGCACGCGAACACGAGCCGGTCACCCCAGGCCGCGAAATCGACCACCATCTTGAGAAACGTGCTGATCGGGCGGATCCCCGCCGCGTGCTCGTGGTCGAACGTGGGCGGAAAGTCGTAAAACATCCCGTGCATGTCCATCAGCCAGGGGCCGTCGCCGATGTCGCGGATGCGGGGCCACTCGGTGAACCAGCCGTGGTCGGCATCGTGCGTGAAGCTGGCCTTGGGCAGGCGGTATCGCGTCCAGCGTCCGCCCTTGTCGCAGACGCTCAGCAACACGCTCTTGGCGTCCCAGCCGACGGCCCAGACCGGGTCGTCGGGGCCCTGCACGCCGCGAAGGCCGCCCGGGCCGGCGACGTCGGTGTACTTGTTGCGGTCGACAAGCGTCCAGACCTCCGGCGTGCCGGGATCGCCCTGGCCGGTCCACTCGACCAGAGCGCCGCCATGGCCATTGTTAGACGCGATCAGGCGGCCTTGGCCCGTGTAGGCGCCCTTGCCGTGATCGCCGGGCCAGAGATCGCCGCCGCCGGCGTTGCGGTCGAGGTGCAACGTGGTGACCTCCAGCGTGTGCACGTCAACCTCGTACAGGCCCTCCTCCATCGTCACGAAGTACACCTTGTCGGCCGGATCGGTCAGGTGGCGTACGGTGGCGTTCATGCGGCCGGGCATCTCGGCAAAGGGAATCGTGCGAACGCGGCCGTCGGCGTCGATCAGGTGCGAGCCGATGATCAACTGGTTCGACTCGGGGTGGATCATGCGGTTGGCGGGGGTGCCGCCGACGCTTTCCGAGCGGACGGTCGCATTCAGGTCGACATCCAACTGAAAGAGCTTGTCATCACTGCCAAAGGGCATGTGGGCCGAGTAGGTCACGTACCACAAGGAGCCCGCCCAGGGGACGACCGCGCCGATGCCGCACTCGGTGTCCCGCCCGTTGCTGACGGCCAGGTGCGGATAAATCCCGCTGAAACAGGGCCGTTCATCAGTGGTCCTGTCGCCCGTGGCCGCGCCCGCCACCCCGACGGCCAAAGCCCAGGTTGCCATGTAGGCCATCGCCGTTCTTGCCGAATCACGTCGCCGCATACCTATCTCTCCCGCTTCGCCCGTTCGTCAGGGACCGCCCGCCATCCGTGCCGAATCACCCCATGGCCCCATCATAGCAGCGCAGGCCCCTCACGCGTACCCCGTTGGCCGGACGTTTCAGGAGTCCTGCGTCCGATGCGGGGGTTCGTGCCTCTTGCCGACGGCGCGGCCCTGCACGTGTGGACGTGCCAGGCCGCCGGGAGCAGACCGAGCATGTTATCGCAGGTCGTAGGCCCGGTTGTCGGGTGAGAGGAAGCCCGTGTCGTCGGTGATGTTGGCCTGCTCGACCGGGTCGGTCTCGGTGTAGCGGTCCTGGACGGCGCCGACGTGCCCATCACAGTAGGCCACGTTGGTGCGTTGCAGGTGGCGATAGGCCTGGGTGCCGGCGCTGCGCCCAACGAACTGGTCGCCGTCGCTGGGCCAGGGGGCCCGCATGAGCTTGTTGGCCCCCCCCGCGTAGCCGCCGTCGCCGAACAGGGCGCATCCGGCGGGCTGAAGCACCTGCCAGACGCAGGCCGGCTCGGTCGTCGCCTCGCCGCTGCCGTGCCCGATGTAGCTGGTGTTGTAATTGTAGCCGGTGTAGGGATCGGCCAGCCAGTTGGCCTGTCCGTGGAAGGAGGGGCACTGCTGGACCTGTGCAATCGTCTCACCCTGCCAGAGCGTGCCGGGTGTGATCCGCACCTCGCCGGTGGAATGATCCTTGATCGTGGTGAAATCCCACGCCCGAAAGATTACCTGCTGCTCGCCGAACACGTAGTCGTAGGCCTTCGGGTAGCTTCCCCCGTTGTCCTCGACGTACACCTGGGCGGCCAGGGCGAGCTGTCGCAGGTTGCCGCGACAGACCACACCGCGGCCCTGTCGCCGCGCCCGGTTCAGCGAGGGTGTCAGCACGGCCGTCATCGTCGCCACGACCGCCACGACGACCAGCATCTCCACCAGCGAGAAGGCCCGCGTCCGGGTCCGCATCAGTCGCACTCCCACGTACAGGCCAGCCAGTTTGCCGCCAGCACCGCCAGGTCGGCCAGATCGACGCGGCAGTCCTCGTTCACGTCGCCCGGCGGGTACGGGTGCTTGTAG
>DSDH01000384.1 GCA_011055475.1 Phycisphaerales bacterium
GTTCACAGGGCACCCAGCCTTTCAAAGAGGGGTGAGCCGAGGGTTTCGATGCTGAAGCACTCCCAGGCGACCCGTCGGCCGGCGTGGCCGAGGCGCTGGGCCCGGGCCCGGTCGGCCAGGAGGTACTCGAACGCCTCGGCCAGGGCCGGGACGGAATCGGGCGGCACGAGGACGGCGTCGGTCTTGTCGTGCAGGTAACGGGGGATATCGCCGATGGCGGTGGCGATGACGGGCTTGCCGGTGGCCAGGTACTCGCCGAGCTTGAAGGGAAAGCCCGTCGCGGCAAAGGCCGAGCCCCTGCGGATCGCGCAGAGGATGTCGCCTTCGGCCAGGAAGGGGTAATACTCCTCGGCCGCCAGATACCCCTTGTAACGGATGCGATCACAATGGCGGGCGGCCCGGACGCGCGTCCGCACGGCCTCCAGACGGTCATCGCGAGCCCGACCGGTCAGAATCAGCTCGACGTCCGGATAGGTGTCGGCCACCCGGTCAAAGGCGTCGATGAGGTCCTCGACGCCGTCCTTCTCGGCGAACATGCCTCCGTAGACGATGCGCACCGGATCGTGGAACGGCGTCGGCTCGGCGGGGTAGTCGGCCGGATTGACCGAGATCGGCAGCAGGGTCACCGGACACCGGCCTTTGCAGAGCCGCTCGGTCTTGGCCTGCAAGTGCGTGGAGATCACGAACACGGCGTCGGCCAGCTGGGCGATTCGCTTGCTCAGAAGGCGCTCGCCTTGCCGATCAAGCCAGGCGCCCACTCCCGCCGCCGGCGGCATCACGCGGACATCTTCGACCAGGTAGAACGCGGTTTTGTAACCCAATTGCCGGGCTTGCCTAATGATCCAGAGATTGGTCAGGTCGGGACCGCCGTAGATGAACAGGACGTTCCCAACGGCGGGGTCGCGAACCTGCCGAAGGTGTGCAACGGCATGGCGGGAGTCCGTGGGTACGTGACAGACCGCGCCCAGGCCGGAGCCCCTGTGGGCCCCGATGACGCGGTAAGGCGTCCCGCGATAGACGCCGGCCGGGTCCGTGCAACGCAATCCCGCGTGACGACCCCGAAGGACCAGCACTTCGGGGTGGATGTGGCGAAAGGGCCGCACCGCATCGATCAGGTTCTGCAAAACCTTCGTGCCGGCCATCCCGTGAGGATACGGCTGACGGGTCATGAAGACCACGTTCAGTCTGAGCGGTTGGGCGACTGACATGTTTTCCTCACCAGACTTTCTTGGACGCGGGCCGGGCCGGCCCTACGGCGCCAGGGTGCGAACAAGACTGCGAATCGTGTCTCCGATCACGTCCCAATCATAATGCCGGACGAACGTCCGCCACGCGGCCTCGGCCAGCGGTTGTCCCTTGGCCGGGTCTTGAAGCAGGGACACACACCGCGCGGCAAAGCCCTCCGGGTCGCTCGACAGCAGGATATCCCGCTCATGGGTCACGTCCAGCCCATAGGCGCCGACGGGCGTGGCCACGACCGGGCACATCCGGCTGAACGCCTCGAGAATCTTGAGGCGGGTCCCGCCGCCGAACTGCAAGGGGACGACCATGGCCGACCAGGTGGCCATCTCTTCCGTCACGTCCTCCACGAAGCCAAGATGCGTGAAACCCGGCACGTGCGAAAAATCCGACCGCGGGTCATGGCGCCCCACCAGGCGCATCTGCACAGAGGGCAGGACCCTTTGGATTTTCGGCCAGACCTCCCGTGCGTACCAATGCATCCCATCGCGATTCGGCGTATACCCCAGATGGCCGAGGAATCCCAATCGCATGGCCCGCCGCTCGGTCCAGGTCGGCGTCTCGGCCGGCTTGTCAAAACCGTTGGGGATGACCACGATCCGTTCATGATCCCCCAGGACCCGTCGGTCCTCACGGCTGCACACGGCGACGGCGTCGAAGCGGTCCAGAGCCCGACGTTCCCAGCGGCTCCATTTGTACGCCAGGATGCGATCGGCCGTCCGCAGGCGAAGCGAGGCATCGGCAGCCAGCTTGAGGCGATACTTCACGTGGTTCAGATCGTCCAGGTCCACCACGGCATGCTCAGGTCGGCGCAGGCCGAGCGAATCCGCCGGGGCGAGGGTATGGAACCAGGTCAGATCGTGCTCCCGGTGCAGACGGGCGAACCGCGCTTTATCCGAGCGGGCCACCGGAGCCGCATGATACCACGGCCAGTGGAACTGGACCTTGTGCCGCAGCCGGGCCGCGGCCCCCGTTAACGGCCACGACACGGTGGGCATCACCACGATGTCGCCGAAGACGGCGCGTGTCGCCTCGAGGCGGTCTTGCGCGGCGGGCGGACCCGCATAGACGAAGGTTACGGAATACGCCTTGGCCAATTGGCGGGCGACGTTGAGGATCCGCAGGTGTGACCCCTGTCCGGGCGGACACGGCAGGTCGGAGGCGACGTATAAAACTCTGACCGTGCGATTCGGCGCCGCCATCACTTTGTTTCACCTCCAAGCCGATGCTTGAAGCTCTCGTAGGCGTTGCCCAGGACCGGCAGGCGTGCGTGCAGCGACGTGGTCAGGCGGGTATACACCGGAAACAGGTGGCCGTATCGCCGCAGGATCACACGCACCTCCTGACCTTGGCGTTTTTGCAGACTGCATTTCATCCACCATCCGATGATCTTGACGGCGCAGGGCGCGAACTCGTCGAGCCGCCCGTGTTGCCGGGCCAGCTCCAGGTGCCAGTCCATGAAATCAAAGAGGGCCTGCGGCTCGGCGTGTCGTTTGACCGTGCTGTCGGGGACGTCCACGTGATAGATCGCCGTGGGCGAGTCCACGAATCCGATGGGTCGGTGGCGATAGGCGATGCGAAACCACATGTCGATGTCGTTCATCCGCGGCCGCCCCGCGTGGAACAAGCCGGCCTCGACGAGCACGTCTTTGCGGACGACCATCGTGTCGGTGTTGCCGGCGGCGAAGTGAGCATAGGCGGTGAAATAACTGTCGAAGTAGTCCTTGCCCGCCAGGAGCGACTGCACGCGGCGAAGGCGCTCGCCGGCCACGTCCGGGCGCCGCAGGTGGCCGCGATCGCATCGACACCAAAAGGAATTGCCCGTGGTCCAGACCAGGTGCGGGTTGCGGTCGAGCAGGGCATCGTGCAGGGCCAGGTGTTCGGGCAGCCACTCATCATCGGCGTCCAGGAACGCGACCCACTCTCCTCGTGCGGCCTGGATGCCCGCATTGCGGGCGACACTGGCCCCGGCGTTGGCCTGGCGGATCAGCTCGACGTCGGGATCGGCGTCGGCGATCGCGGCGGTGTCGTCGATCGAGCCGTCGTCAATCACGATCACCTGGTCGGGCCGGCGCGTCTGGGCGTGCACCGAAGCCAGAACCCGCGCCAGGTAACGGCCGGCGTTATGGGCCGGGATGACGACGGTAATGGTTCGGGACATGAGGCGTCTCCCGATCCGACTCAGTCGAACCACACGCGCAACAGGTCCTGGTACGTCAGCCATAACAGCACGGCCAGCAGAAACGCCAGGCCCGCGTAATTGATCACGCCCTGGATGCGCTCGTTGAGGGGCGAGCCCTTGATCTTCTCGATCAGCAGCAGGACGATCACGCCGCCATCGACAATGGGCAAAGGCAACAGGTTCATCACGGCGATGATCGAGCTGATCAGGCCGAGGAAATACACGTAGTCGATCAGGTCGCGCTGGGCGATGGTGTAGCTGGCCCGCAGAATGCCGACCGGCCCCATCAGGTTGCTCGGGCTCACGTCCCCCGTGATGAGGCGCTGCAGTGTGACGTATGTCTGTACGATGAACATGCTCGTCTTCTTGATGCCCATGCGCACCGCCTGGAGGGGGGAGCCGGCCTGATACGTTTCCTTGAGTGGCTCGAGCGGCAGGGGGTCGGCGAGCGTGGAGTGAACCGTCAGATAGCGATCGTCCTCGGACACGGCCAGGGCGACGGCGCCGGCGTCTTCACCATCCAGACGGTATTCCAGGCTGATCCGTTGGCCACGGTTGGCGCGGTAGAGCCGCACGACGTCGGCCCAGCTTGCGACCGGCTCGCCGTCGACGGCGGTGATCGTTGCCCCCCGGGGGATCGCCAGCGGCGTCAGGTCGCCCTCGCCCAAGGTCGCGGCGACGACGGCATGCTCCATGTCAAGCATGGGGACGAAGCCGATCACGGCGCGCTCTTCATGTCGCGGGTCGCTCCGCGGCACGGTCGTGATCTCAACCTCCTGCTCGTTACCGTCCTCGTCTTTGCGCAGAACGGTGATCGCCAGCTCCTTGTCGCGATGCTCCTGGGTGACGCGGCGCAGCTCTGCATACGTGGGATTCTCCACGGCGCCCACCTTGAGCAGCACGTCCCCCCGCTGAAGTCGCTCGGTCGGCTCATCTGCGTCGTCGCCCCCCGACAGTCGGTGAAGCAGCCAGCCCAGCGGAGACCGGCGAGGGGCGGCGACGGCGGCGACCTTGAGCCGCGGGACGAGCGAGTGAACGTGACAGAGGTTCAGCTCGTCGCTGTAGTGGCCCTGCTCGGCCGCCCAGGCCATGTCAAACGGCACGTCAACCCGGGTGGTCTGCGTGGTCTTGGGGTCGGTCCGCTCGAGCGTGATGACGATCTTGTCCTTCAGGGCCCGGCGGATGATGTCGTCCATCTCCCAGGCGGTGTCCACCGGCCGGCCATCGACGGCGACAATGCGGTCGCCGGGTTTCAAACCGGTCTCGGCCAGCGTTTTTTCATCCATCGACCGGGGAACCGTCAGGGACTCGGCCTGTTGGATCCCCAGCGTGCGAATGCGCTCGCCCGTGCGGGGGGAACTCTCGGCGACGACCTCCATCGGCTCGCGGGTCCCGTCGGGATGCTCGACCACGAAGTGAATGGGCTGCCCGCGCTTGGACAGGGCCGGGGCCAGGACCAGGGCCGTGTAGTCGATGAAAGACTCGCCCTCGACCTGGACGATGCGATCGCCCGGTTGCAGGCCCGCGCGATCCGCGGGGGACCCCGGCATGACGCCCCCCACCACCGCCGGCGGCAGGTCCATGCCGATCAGGAAGACGATCATGAAGATCAGCGAGGCACTAATCGCGTTGAAGACCACGCCGGCGGCGACGACGGCGATGCGGGTCCACACGGACTTGTTGGCGAAGGACCGCGGATCATCGCTCTCTTCGGCGACGCCGGCGTCTTCCTGCCCAAGCATCTTGACGAACCCGCCGAACGGGACCAGGCCCAGACGGTACTCGGTTTCGCCAAGGCGGCCGTCCTCGGGGGCGCGGCCTTTACCCGCTTCCGGCGCTTCGGCTTCCTCGGCGGGTCGACGACGCGGCAGAAACCGAACGTCCCAGCCGCCACGTTTGCGACGAAGGCCCACGAGGGTGGGGGGAAAGCCGATGCTGAAGGCCTCGACCTTGATCCCGGACAGCTTGGCCACGATGAAATGTCCGAATTCGTGGACGAGAATCACCGCGCCGAAGCCGAGCAGGGCGATCAGCAGGCTGCCGAATTTATGGGGATAAAGAACGATCAACACCGCCAGAACGATCGCCCCGACCAAAAGGATCATCAGGTTGAACGTGTTCTCGCGGTTGCTTTCTTGCCGGTCCATGCGTTCGCGTTTCTCCTTCCTGGCGTTGCTTATCCGGGGCCCTAACGACCCACGGCGTGGGCCCGTTGCCCCGCGTGGTCTCGGGCCCAGGCGTCGGCCTCATACAAATCGTCCAAGTCGGGCTCGGCCTTGACGGTATGTGCCTCAAGGCAGGCCTCGACGGTTTCCACAATATGTGCAAAGGTGATGCGGTCGGCCAAAAACGCGTCGACGGCCACCTCGTTGGCGGCGTTGAAGACCGCCGGGGCGGTGCCGCCGAGCCGAGCCACCTCGTAGGCCAGTTCCAGCGAACGGAACAGCGTCGTGTCCGGCCGCTCGAACGTCAGGCACCCCAGGTCCTCCAGCCGGAGGGTCGCCGCCGGGCTGGGCCGACGACGCGGATACGTCAGGGCGTACTGAATCGGGACGGTCATGTCGGGCGTACCCAGTTGGGCGACGATGGCCCCATCGACGAACTCGACCATGGAGTGCACGATGGACTCCGGATGGATGAGCACGTCCACCTTCTCGACGGGGACGTCGAACAGCCATACCGCTTCGAGGATCTCCAGCGCCTTGTTCATCATGGTCGCGCTGTCGATGGTGATCTTGGGGCCCATGTTCCAGGTAGGATGGGCCAGGGCCTGCTGGGGCCGGACCGCGGCCAGCTCCTCGGGGCGGGCGTTTCGGAAGGGTCCGCCCGAGGCGGTCAGGATGATGCGTCGCACGTCCCGCCGGTCCCCGGCCTGCAGGGTTTGAAAGACCGCGGAGTGTTCGCTGTCGATCGGCAGGATCCGGGCGCCGTGGGCGCGGGCGGTTTCGGTAAGCAATCGCCCGGCGATGACCAGCGGCTCCTTGTTGGCGATGGCTAGCGTCTTGCCCTTCTCGGCGGCGCGAAGGACCGCCGGCAGACCCGCGGCGCCGACGACCGCGGTCAGGACAATGTCCACCTCATCGAGCGCGGCCATCTCTTCGAGTGCCTCGGGGCCCGCGTGGATGCGGCAGGGCACGTCCCCCAGAAGCCGGCGGAACGCATCGGCCTTTTTGGGGTTGGTGACGGCCGCATGCGGCGCGCGGAACCGCCGCACCTGGTCGGCCAGGGCCTGAATACTGTCACGGGCGGCCAGGGCCACCACGCGGAAATCCGGCCCCAGCGATTCCAGCACACGCAGGGCGCTGGTCCCGATCGAGCCGGTGGACCCCAGAATAGCGACGTTCTTTGGCATGGGTGACAGTATCGCAGAAACGGCCCATCTGTCAAGATACGCCACGTTCAATCGGCGGGTTGGTTGAGCGGGCGGGGCGATTCGTGTACACTGGTGGGTCATGGCAAGGCCGATCTAACACATGTTTTGGAGGAGCCCGCGATGAATCGCCGGGAGTTTTTCGCCGTTACGGGGCTGGGCTTGGCCTGGCCGATGGCCGCGGTCGGCCGGGCCGAGCGGCCGCGGTCGGGGCACATCGACAAGCCGAACATCATCTTCA
The DNA here is from genome assembly GCA_011055475.1 of Phycisphaerales bacterium. Classification (GTDB taxonomy): domain Bacteria; phylum Planctomycetota; class Phycisphaerae; order Sedimentisphaerales; family Anaerohalosphaeraceae; genus DSDH01. Next base: position 7,033 of record DSDH01000384.1, read on the forward strand.
TCCTGGCCGATGATCTGGGCTACGGCGACGTGAGCTGCTACGGGCAGAAACGATTCGCCACGCCCCACATCGACCGGCTGGCCGCGGAGGGGCTCCGGTGGACACAGCATTACGCCGGGGCGACGGTCTGCGCGCCCTCCCGCTGCTCGTTGATGACGGGCCTGCACGGTGGGCACGCCTACATCCGCGGCAACCGCGAGGTTCAGCCGGAGGGCCAGGCGCCGCTGGAGGCCGAGGCGGTCACGGTGGCCGAGGGGCTTCGGCGGGCCGGGTACGTGACCGGGGGCTTCGGCAAGTGGGGGCTGGGGCCCGTCGGCTCCGAGGGCGACCCGAACCGGCAGGGTTTCGATGAGTGGTTCGGGTACAACTGCCAGCGGCAGGCCCATTCGTACTACCCGGATCATCTCTGGTACAACGATCGCAAGGTCGTGCTCGATGGCAATCGCAACGGAGGGCAGGAGACATACGCCCACGACCTGATCGCCGAGAAGGCCTTGGCGTTCATTCGGCGGCACAAGGACCGGCCCTTCTTCTGCTACGTCCCGTTCACGATCCCCCACGCCGCGATGCAGGTGCCGGAAGACTCGCTCGCGCGGTTCCGCGGCAAGTGGCCCGAGCCGGCGGTCACGGGCGGGCACTACGCGCGGCAGGAGGCGCCGCGGGCGGCGTTCGCGGCGATGGTCACGCGAATGGACGCGGACGTGGGGCGGATTCTCGATCTCTTGGCCGAGCTGGGCATCGATGAGAACACGCTGGTCATGTTTACGAGCGACAACGGACCGCACAAGGAGGGCGGGCACGATCCGGATTTCTTCGACAGCAACGGACCCCTGCGCGGATACAAGCGCGACCTGTACGAGGGCGGCATCCGTGTGCCGTTTGTGGCGCGGTGGCCGGGACGTATAAAGCCGGGTCGTGTGACGGATCACCAGGCGGCGTTCTGGGATTTTTTGCCGACGGCGTGGGAGCTGGCGGGGATCGAGTTGCCCGAGGACATCGACGGCATCTCTTATGTGCCGACGCTGCTGGGCGGCGAGCAGCGGTCCCACGAGTACCTGTATTGGGAGTTTCACGAGCAGGGCAAGAAGCAGGCGGTGCGGATGGGCGACTGGAAGGCGGTCCACCTGGTGGCGGCCGACCGGTTCGAGCTCTATAACCTGGCCGAGGACCCGGCGGAAACGCGCAACGTGGCCGAGCAGCACCCGCAGATCGCGGCTCGCATGCGACGGATCATGCGCCAGGCCCATCGGCCATCGACACTGTTCCCCATGCCCTTCGACGCCGAAGGGGGCTGAGGGGCGATTGGCACCGCCGCCGATCGCCTGGGCGGGCGAAGATCGATAGGCATCGCGCGAGGGCATGCCGGGCCAATAGGTTCGGGCGCGTTGAGTCAAACCGTGAGAAACAGAAGGAAGCTTTTTGAACGGAGGTGACAACGATGGGACGGCACGTGTTGTGGTTGGTCGTGTTTCTGGCGCTGGGGGCGGGCTCGGCCTCGGCCGCCAAGGTGATGCTGTTGTGGCCGGACGGCGCGCCGGGCGACAAGGAACTGCCGGTGGCCGAGTCGAATGAAGGGGGGCACGTGCAGCACGTGCGGGCGCCGACGCTGACGGTGTACCTGCCGCCCAAGGACCAGGCCACGGGAGCGGCGGTGGTCATCTGTCCGGGCGGCGCGTATTGGCTGCTGGCGATGGATCACGAGGGACACCAGATCGCGCAGTGGTTCCAGTCGATCGGCGTTGCGGGCGTCATCCTCAAATACCGCCATCGCTATTTCCAGCATCCGATTCCGATGTGGGACGCCCAGCGCGCGATCCGCACCGTGCGCTACCGCGCGAAGGAATGGGGCATCGACCCGCAGCGGATCGGGGTCATGGGCTTCAGCGCCGGCGGACATCTGGCCTCGACGGCGGTGACGCATTTCGACGCAGGCCGGGCCGATGCGGACGATCCCATCGACCGGGTGAGCTGTCGGCCCGACTTCGCAATCCTGATGTACCCGGTCATCACGTTCACCAAGGACACCATGCACCGGGGCTCGCGGGACAACCTGCTGGGTAAAAACCCTGACCCGGAGCTGGTCCAGGCGTTGTCGAACGAACTGCAGGTGACGCCGAAGACGCCGCCGGTGTTCCTCGTGCACAGCAGCGACGATGGCGGCGTGCCCGTGCAGAACAGCATCGACTTCTACCTGGCGTGCATCAAGGCCGGCGTGCCCGCGGAAATGCATATCTACGAGAAGGGTGGGCATGGCTTCGGGATGCGGGCGAACAGTTGCGTGGCCGCCCGCGACTGGCCCGGCCGCTGTGAACAGTGGCTGCGGCAGCGGGGCCTGCTGGGCCCGGCCAAGGGCGATTGACGGAAACGCGGCGAAAACGATTCCTGGAGGGGCCATGAACCGACGCGATTTTCTCAAGGCCGCGGGGGGTGCAATGCTGGGAGCGGCCGTCCCGCGGTGGGCGGCGGCTCGGTCCGCGGCAGCGCCGATGCGACGCCGGCCCAGCGTGTTGTGGATTATGATGGACGATGGGCGGGCCGATGCCCTGGGCTGCTACGGGACCGCGTGGGCCAAGACGCCGCACATGGACCGGATCGCGGCCGAGGGCGTGCGCTTCGACGTCGCGATCGTGCAGAACCCCGTCTGCGTGCCCTCCCGCAAGAGCATGAAGACGGGGCACTACGCGCACGAGGTGGGCCCCGTGGCGATGGGCAAGCCGCCGGCCGGAGGCATTCCCTACGTGGACGCCGCGCGGATAGAGCGTCTGAACCGCGAACCGAATCTGCTGGATGCCTGGACCGCGGCGGGCACCAGGCCCGTAAACGTCGGCAAGATCCACGGATTCCACGCGTCGTGGGACGCGCGGGGGGACATGCCGAGCGAGCTGGACGTGTGTGGTCGGCCAACGGCCTACGCGCGGCAGACCTTCGGCGGTAATGGCAAAGCCGTGTTGCCCGCCGAGAGCGTCTTCACCAAGACGCACGGCTGGATGATCGGCGGCATCTCGCCGCTCAAGCCCGGACAATCGCAGACCTGGCGACTGGGCGATAAGGCCGCGGCCGTGCTGGAAGAGCTGGCGCACAAGGATGAGCCGTTCTTTCTGCGGGTGTCATTTCACGCGCCGCACGTGGCCTGTCGCGTACCGAAGGAATACTTCATCGATCCGGCGACGATTCACCTGCCCTTGCCCACGGACGAGGAGCTGGCCGCCAAGCCCGCGTTCGAGCGGGGCCCGCTGCGGACCTACGCCGGCGCGGACCTGATGGACGAGCAGATCGGCCTGGCGCGGGGAACGTACTACGGCATGGTGTCGCTGGTCGATGCCCAGGTGGGGCGGCTGGTGGAGATCCTGCGGCGGGCGGGTCGCCTGGATGATACGATCATCGCCATCAACTCGGATCAGGGCTTCCAGTTGGGCGAGCATGGCCTGTGGAAGAAACGCGTCTTCTACGAACAGAACGTGCGGGCGCCGCTGGTGTTGCGGTACCCCGCCGCGGTGCCCGCCGGACGCGTGATCGACGAGCCGGTCGAGATGATCGACTTTCTGCCGACGCTGCTGGGCCTGTGCGGCTTGACGGTGCCCGACGGGATTCGCGGGCGGAGTCTGCGGCCGTTGATCGAGGGTCGAGTATCCCGATGGCGGCGGGCGTGCTTCTCGGAGATCGACCACAGTCAGAGCATGTACGAGGAACTGCGCAACACGGGCCGACGCGTCATGGTCCGAACGCGACGCTGGAAGCTGGTGTTTTTCATGGACCCGCGGGTGAAGGACAAGGACGGCGCGCTGTACGATCTGCGCGATGATCCGGGTGAACGGGTGAATCTGTACGGCGATGCGAAATACGCGGCGGTGATCGAGCGTCTGGAACGATTGGCGTCGCAATGGGCCGCCGGAACCGTGTGAAAGAGGTGCACATCGTGAATCGGCGTTGTTTTCTCCAACGCGCGGGGGCGGGGCTGGCGGCTTGGGGTCTGGGCGCATGGCCAAAGACCGCCGCGGCGCAAGCGGGCGCCTCGTCCCCACGTCCGAACGTGGTGCTCGTCATGACCGACGATCAGGGCTACGGCGATATCGCCGCCCTGGGCAACCGACACATCCGAACGCCCCATCTGGATCGGCTGTGGGCCCGGAGCATCCGGTTGACCGATTTCCACGTGGACCCCACGTGCGCGCCGACCCGCGCAGCGCTGCTGACCGGGCGATACTCCTCGCGCACGGGCGTATGGCATACGATCATGGGCCGCTCGCTGTTGGCCGCCGACGAGGTGACGATGGCCGACGTGTTCAAGGCCTCGGGCTACGCGACCGGCGTGTTCGGCAAGTGGCACCTGGGCGACAATTACCCCTTCCGGCCGCAGGACCGCGGCTTCGATGAGGTGCTCGTGCATGGCGGGGGCGGCGTGGGGCAATTGCCCGACTACTGGGGCAACGACTACTTCGATGACACGTATTGGCACAATGGCGTGCCGCACAAGTACACCGGGTATTGTACGGATGTGTGGTTTGCGGGGGCCATGCGGTTCATCGAGGCCCACCGCGACCGGCCCTTCTTCTGCTATCTGCCGACCAACGCGCCGCACGGCCCGTACAATGTGCCCGAGGGGTACGCCAGGCTCTACCGCGATGATCCGGCGGTGCCGAACGCCGATTTCTACGGCATGATTACGAACATCGACGACAATGTGGGCCGGTTGCGGGAGCACCTGCGGCGGTTGGGGCTGGAAGAGAACACGATCCTGGTCTTCATGACGGACAACGGCACCGCCGCCGGCTACCGTGGCGGCAAGGGCCACAACGCCGGGATGCGGGGCATCAAGGGCAGCGAGTACGATGGCGGTCACCGCGTGCCGTGTTTTGTGCACTGGACCGAAGGAGGCGTCAGCGGCGGGCGGGATGTCGATGCGCTTGCGGCGCATATCGACCTGCTGCCGACGTTTATCGACCTGTGCGGCCTCAACGCGCCCCAGGCGGACATGGATGGCGTAAGCCTGGCGCCGTTGCTGCGCGGACGGGCGACCACCTGGCCCCAACGAACGCTCTTCGTTCACTCGCAGCGGATCGAATGGCCCGAAAAGTGGCGCAAGAGCGCGGTGATGACCGAGCGATGGCGGCTGGTCAACGGCAAGGAGCTTTACGACATCCAGGCCGATCCGGGCCAAGCCA
>DSDH01000387.1 GCA_011055475.1 Phycisphaerales bacterium
AGGTCGAGGGCGAGGTGCAAAAGGAAGGTGACGTCACGCACGTCGTTGCGCGTCGCCTGCACGACCTCACGGTCCTGCTCGGTCAGCTGGAGACGGTGTCGCGAGACTTCCGCTGATGCGTTCCGCGTAACGCACGGGTTAATCCCGAGCGCATCACTGCGTTATGCTGGGAGTACCATACCAGTACCGGGGAGTCGTTGATGAGCCAGCCGAAGATCGCCGCCCGCACACCCATCGCCGTCGAGCTCGAGGCCGGCAAGGAATACCACTGGTGCGCCTGCGGCCGCTCGAAGAACCAGCCGTTCTGCGACGGCTCCCACGAAGGCAGCGGCTTCACGCCGCTGGCCTTCACCGCGAAGGAGGACGGGGAGGCCTGGCTGTGCCGCTGCAAGCACACCGGTAACCCGCCCTACTGCGACGGAACCCACGCACGCCTGGCTGACGACACGAGCGAAGACGAGCCGGAAGCACGCGTCGACGGTGACGGGGAGACCCCGACGGCCACCCGCGAGGAACCCACGCTGGAACGCATCCACGCCCTGGCCCGCGACGGCCTGGCGAAGACCGGCCCGCATGGCGAGACCGTGGCCATGGGCGTGCCCCGCGCCGACCTGCCCAGCTGGAACGACATCCAGATTCTCACGGCCCAGCTCGCCAGCCGGCCGCTGGCCGAGGACGCCCCGGTCGGGACCGAACTCGTCATCGGGCCGCGGGCCGACCGTCCCCTGAAGCTGGATATCCCGCTGTTCGTCTCCGACATGAGCTTCGGCTCGCTCTCCGAGGAGGCCAAGCTCGCGCTCGCGCGCGGCGCGGCGCAGGCCGGCACCGGCATCTGTTCCGGCGAGGGTGGCATGTTGCCGGCAGAACAGGCCGCCAACGAACGCTACCTGTACGAACTCGCCTCGGCACGATTCGGCTACGACGAGTCCCTGCTGGAGAAGGTCCGCGCCCTGCACTTCAAGGGCGGCCAGGCGGCGAAGACCGGCACCGGCGGTCACCTGCCGGGGCGCAAGGTCACCGAGGCGATCGCGAAGGTGCGTGGCCTGAAGGCCGGCCAGGATGCCATCTCCCCACCGGTATTTCCCGACCTGGTCACGCCCGACGACTTCCATCGCTTTGCCGACCGCGTGCGCGAGCGCACCGGCGGCATCCCCGTTGGCTTCAAGCTCTCGGCGAACCATATCGAGGCGGATATCGACTTCGCCCTCGAGGCGAGCGCCGACTACATCATCCTCGACGGTCGCGGCGGCGGCACCGGGGCCGCACCGCGGCTGTTTCGCGACCACATCTCGGTACCCAGCATCCCCGCCCTGGTGCGGGCGCGCCGCCACCTCGATGAACGCGGCGCCGCCGACGTCACGCTCATCATCACCGGCAGCCTACGCCTGCCCGAGGACTTCATCAAGGCCCTGGCGCTGGGGGCCGACGGCATCGCCCTGGCCAACAGCGCCATTCAGGCCGTGGGCTGCGTCGCCGCCCGCATCTGTCACACCAACCGATGCCCCTCGGGTGTCGCCACCCAGGACCCCGAGCTGCGCCGCCGGCTCGACGTGGACGAAGGGGCCGCGCGTCTGACGCGATTCCTGGAAAGCTCAGTGGCGCTCATGCAGGTCATGGCCCGCGCCTGCGGGCACGATCACCTGAACGGATTCAATCGCTACGACCTGACGGCGTGGAAGCGGGAGATGCGGGAACTGACAGGGCTGGAGTGAGCGTGAGGCGGTTACCCTTACGTCTGCCCTCTCACGCCTCTTCCCTCACCCAACGCCGTAATAGGCCTCGGCGGCCTCCACGGTCTGGGTGATGAGGGTGGAGATGGTCATGGGGCCTACACCCCCGGGCACCGGCGTCCAGGCGCTGGCGCGCTCGGACACGGCGGAGAGCTCGATGTCGCCCACGCCGCCCGGGTGATAACCGGCGTCGACCACCACCGCGCCGTCCTTGATCCACTCGCCCTTGATAAACTCGGGACGCCCCACGGCACCGACCACCACATCGGCCTGGCGAATGAGGTCAGGCAGGCCCCGCGTGCGGGAGTGGCAGATGGTGACGGTGCAGTCGGCATTGAGCAGCATCTGGGCCATCGGCTTGCCGAGGATGGGGCTGCGCCCCACCACCACGGCGTGCTTGCCACTGAGCGGAATCTCGTAGTGACGCAGCAGGGTCATGATGCCGGCCGGCGTGGCCGAACCGAAGGCACGCTCGCCCATGGCCATGCGGCCGAAGCCCAGGCAGGTGACGCCGTCGACATCCTTGGCCAGCGCGATGCGATCGAAGCATTCGCGCTCGTCGATCTGCGCGGGCACGGGGTGCTGCAGCAGAATACCGTGCACCTCCTCATTGCGATTGAGTTGATCGATCACGGCCAGCAGTTGCTCGGTGGTGGTGTCCTTGTCGAGCTCAACGGCGTCCGAACCCATGCCCACGCGCCTGCAGGCGTTCTGCTTCATGCGCACGTAGGTGGCCGAGGCCGGGTCGTCGCCAACGAGAATCGTGGCGAGGATCGGCGTCTTGCCACCGGACTTCTCCTTGATGGCCGCCACGCGCCGCGAGAGTTCAGTTTCGATGTCGCCTGCGAGTTTCTTGCCGTCGAGAATCATGAATCGCCCTTTACGCCATGCGCGGTTGCTGCGGATCGAGGGGCGCCATTATAGACCCCCGGGCAGGTCGGCAAAAAGCACGCTTGCGCGCAGTCGCAGCTGCGATGCGCTGAGCAGGATACTGGGGAAAGGAGAAACAGAGAGAAATGGTGCCCGGGGCCGGGCTCGAACCGGCACGGTGTTACCACCGAGGGATTTTCTTACCAGCTACGGCTTTCGCCGCCGACGAATCGTTTGTGGTCTGGACTTTCTCTTCGCCCTATCGCCGATGGATGGGCGACGTAGGCGGGGGCCGTCAAGTCTCTACACGTTCCCTGCAACGCAGGGCTTCGCTCGGGATTGCCACCACCTGGGACAGTGCTGAGGTTTCCCCGAATTTGACCCCATTCACGCGAGGCGTTTCCGGCCCCGGTGCTCAACTGACTTGCCTTAAGTCCCTTGCGTCTACCAATTTCGCCACCCGGGCGGGGAGAAAATATGGAGGCTGAGCCCGGAATCGAACCGAGGTACACGGCTTTGCAGGCCGCTGCATCACCACTCTGCCACTCAGCCGGAGATGACGAGGTGGGGATGATAGCACCTCGTCCTGAAAAAGAAAAAACCTCGGCGATGCCGAGGTTTTTTTGAAGCTGGAGCGGGAAACGAGACTCGAACTCGCGACCCCAACCTTGGCAAGGTTGTGCTCTACCAACTGAGCTATTCCCGCTGCGTCAGTGGGGCGGAATGATAAGGGTCACCCCCGATTTCTGTCAACACTTTTAGAGCATCAGGCAACGATTTTGTGAAGACTACTTCGAGTCGAAGGTCCGGATCGCCGCGCGCAGATAGTTCATCATCGACCACAGCGTGAGCGCGGCAGCGATATAGAGGCCGATGAGGCCAATCTCGTAGATCGGGATGACCCACAGCGGCTTCTCGAACAGCAGCATGGTGAGCGCGATCATCTGCGCGGTGGTCTTCACCTTGCCGATGTAGGACACCGCGACCTTCGACCGCTGGCCGATCTCCGCCATCCATTCACGCAGCGCCGAGATGGCGATCTCCCGCCCGATGATGATGATCGCGGCCACCGCCAGCCACACCGAATCGCTCTGCTGCGCGACCATCACGAGCACAGCCGCGACGGTCAGCTTGTCCGCCACCGGGTCCAGGAATGCCCCGAAGTGCGATTCCTGCCCCAGGCGACGGGCGAGGTAACCATCCAGCCAGTCCGTCACTCCACCCAGGGCGAAGATCAGCGCGGCCACAGGCCCCGCCCAGGTCCAGGGCAGGTAGAACACGACCACGATCAGCGGGATGAGCGCGATACGCAGGTAGGTCAGTGCATTCGGAATGTTGATGCTGGCCATGGTCGGCGTGGTGTCCGGTTTTAGTCCTGTGTATGGAAGGTCTCGTAGATGCGTCGGGCCAGCTGGCGGCTGATACCGGGCACCTTGGCGAGTTCCTCGGCACTGGCTGCACTCACGCCCCGCTGGCCACCGAAATGCTTGAGCAGCGTCTGGCGTCGTTTCGGCCCGAGTCCCTGGATGCCCTCCAGCGGCGAGGTGGTTCGCGCCTTCGCGCGACGCTGGCGATGGCCCGTGATGGCGAAGCGGTGGGCCTCGTCGCGGATCTGCTGAACCAGGTGCAGCGCAGGCGAGTTCGCCGGCAGTATAGTGGGCACCGTCGAGTCGCTCAATACGAGGGTCTCGAGCCCGGGCTTGCGTCCCTCCCCCTTCGCCACGCCGATGATGGTCACACCCGTGATCTGCAGTTCCTCCAGCACCTCGCGCGCCTGCCGCACCTGGCCCTTGCCGCCGTCGATGAACAGGATGTCGGGCAGTGGCGCCTCCCCCTCCTTCAGGCGCCGGTAGCGGCGGGTGAGCGCCTGGCGCATCGCGGCGTAGTCGTCGCCCGGCTCGATGCCCTCGATGTTGAAGCGCCGGTAGTCCGACTTCTTCGGACCCTCGCCGTCAAATACCACGCAGGATGCCACGGTGGCCTCCCCCTGGGTGTGACTGATATCGAAACACTCCAGGCGCGACGGGATGCCCTCCAGATCCAGCTCTTCCTGCAGGGCCTCGAAGCGCTGCTGCATGCCTGCCCTGGAGGCCAGACGCGCATCCAGGGCATGCGAGACGTTGCGCCGGGCGAGCTCCACCCAGCGGGCGCGTTCGCCGCGCAGGCTGTGCGAGAGCACGACCTTGCGGCCGCGCCGCAGTGCCAGCATCTCCTCCAGTACCGCCTTGTCCTCGGGGGCATGCGACAGCAGGATTTCGGCCGGCACCTCGCGGCCGAGGTAGTACTGGCCGATGAAGGCGGCCAGCAACTGACCCTCGTCCAGCTCGTCGGTGGCGCTGGGGAAGAAACTCTTGTTGCCGAGATTGTGGCCGCCACGCACGGAAAAGGCCTGCACGCAGGCCACGCCGTTGCGGATCTCGCAGGCGAGGATGTCGAAGTCGCCGCCGCCCCCTGATACATACTGCTTCTCCGAGACCTGGCGCAGGGCCTCGATCTGGTCGCGGTACTGCGCGGCCTGCTCGTAGTCCAGGCGCGCGGCTGCTTCCTCCATGCGCTGTACCAGGTCCCCGATCACCATTTCGCTGCGGCCTTCCAGAAACTGGATCGCATGTTCGACGTCGGCGCGATAGGCCTCCTCGGTGATGTAACCCACGCAGGGGGCCGTGCAGCGTTTTATCTGGTACTGCAGGCAGGGCCGGGAACGGTTGCGGAAGAAGCTGTCCTCGCACTGGCGCACGCGAAACAGTTTTTGCAGCAGGTTGAGGGTCTCGCGCACCGCGCCAGCACTCGGGTAGGGCCCGAAGTAACGCCCGGGCTGGCGACGCGAGCCGCGGTGAAAGCCCAGCCGCGGGAATGCGTCGCGGGTAGCGACGAAGATGTAGGGATAGCTCTTGTCGTCACGCAACAACACGTTGTAGCGCGGACGGTGTTCCTTGATCAGGTTGTTCTCGAGCAGCAGTGCCTCGGCCTCGGTGTTGGTCACCGTAACCTCGATGTTGCAGACCTGGCTCACCATGGAGGCGATGCGCGGGCTGAGCTGCGCCGAGTCGCGAAAGTAGGAGGACACGCGCTTGCGCAGATCCTTGGCCTTGCCCACATACAGCACCTGCCCGGCCTCCCCGATCATGCGATAGACACCGGGGCGGTGCGTGAGGTGACGCAGAAAGGCCTTTGCGTCGAACGCGGGAGACGCGGCGTCGTTCATCGCCGGCGCGCCGGCAGCCGCTCCCGGATGCGCTCGAAAACGGCATGAAACATGCTCTCGGTCAGGCGCCGGGTCTGCGTGTTGTAGCGACTGCAGTGGTAGGAGTCGATCAGCTGCAGCCCGCCGGGCAGCGCATGCTCGGCTCCGTGCCCGAACCGGCAGGCGCCCTGCTTCAGACCAAGCGCACGGAGTACCGCATTGTGCGCGATGGTACCGAGCGCGAGGATGACCGAGTCCTCGCGCAGACCGGCCAGTTCGCGGGCGAGGTAGCCATTGCACTCGCGGATCTCGGCCGTGGTGGGCTTGTTCTCGGGCGGCAGGCATTTCACGGCGTTGGTGATCCGGCAGTCGATGAGCTTCAGTCCGTCGCTGGCGGCCACGGACTGGGGGGCGGAGCCGAAACCGTAGCGATGCAGGGTATCGTAGAGCAGGATGCCGGCGTAATCGCCGGTAAACGGCCGGCCGGTGGCGTTGGCCCCGTGCAGGCCCGGGGCGAGCCCGACGATCAGGAGGCGGGCCGCGGCGTCACCGAACGGCGCGACGGGCGCGCAGTGATAGTCGGGATGGTTCCGCTTCACCTCGCGCAGAAAGCTGGCGAGTCGCGGGCAACGTTGGCAGGCCGGATCGAAAGTGCGGTTCATGACGCGGAATGATACCGGAAGCCGGCGGCCAGCTCACCTGCCACGAGCGTATATTTGACATCAACTATACGCGCTAACACACCGATTATCCGAGGAAAAACTCCTTCTCGATCAGCCCGTGCTGGATGGCCAGCCGGATCATCTCCACGTCGCTTTTCACGTTCAGCTTGTCGTGCAGGCGGCTCTTGTAGGTGCTTACCGTCTTGGGGCTCAGGCAGAGCTTGTCGGAGATCACCTGCGGCCGATGTCCCTGGGTAATCATGAGGAGGATCTGCATCTCGCGCTGCGAGAGCCGCTCGAAGGGAGATTCGTTGCCGCCGGGCAGCATGGACAGCGCCAGCTGCTGGGCGATCTCGGAACTGATGTGCTTGCCCCCGCGATGGACCGTCCTGATCGCCTGGATCATCTCGTCGATGTGGCAGTCCTTGGTAAGGTAGCCCACCGCGCCGGCCTCGAGCAGCCGGCGCGGAAACGGGCCTTCCGAATGGACCGTGACCACGATGATCCGCGGCGCGGATTCATGCAGCAGGATGCGCCGGATGGCCTCAAGGCCACCGATGCCGGGCATATTCACGTCCATGAGCAGCACGTCCGGCGAGAGGCTGCGCACCGCCTCGACGGCGGCTTCGCCACTGTCGGCCTCACCTACGACCTCGATCCCGTCGGAGTCCCTGCGGTCCTCCAGCAGCCGGCGTATGCCGGTCCGCACCAGATCATGATCGTCCACGACAAGGACGCGAATCATAATCTCTCCCAGAGCAGTATTCTTTCTTTTTATGTGATTTTACCGTCGATGCCAAGGATTATCGGCACGACAGACCGGGCAGGCGCCGGGTGGTGCAGGTTCAGGCGTCCCAGTTCCGGTATGGATTCCGGACCAGGCACACGTTGTAATAGCGCGGGTCGTGCGAGACTTCTTCGCCGATCCAGTCGGGACGATCGAAGGCCTCGTCGGGCGAAGCGAGCTCGATCTCGGCGACCACCAGCCCCTGGTTGTCACCCTCGAACACGTCCACCTCCCAGGTATGCGTGCCCGCCTCGATGTAATACCGGGTCTTCTCGATCAGGGGACCATCGGCGAGGCGGTCGAGCAGCTCGTGGGCCTCATCCAGCGGGATCTCGTACTCGTATTCGAGCCGTTCCACACCCAGCGTCGCGCTCTTGATGTTGAGATGGGCGCGCGCGTCGGACACGCGCACGCGGATGGAGACGCGTCCGTCACTGGCCAGGTAACCCTGACGGTAGTGCACCTGTCGCGAGACGGCGTCCTTCCAGCCGTCGTGTCGCACCAGGAACTTGCGTTCGATCTCACGCGCCATCTGGGATCAGAAGCGGAGCAGCGCGGAACCCCAGGTAAAGCCGCCGCCGAAAGCCTCCATCAGCAGCGTCTCGCCTTTCTTCACGCGGCCGTCGCGCACGGCGGCATCCAGCGCCAGCGGTACCGACGCGGCCGAGGTGTTGCCGTGATCGCCGACGGTGACCACGACGTGATCCATGGACATCTTCAGCTTCTTCGCCGTGGCCGCAATGATGCGAATGTTGGCCTGGTGCGGGATCAGCCAGTCGATGTCCGTCTTGGCCATGTCGTTGGCAGCCAGCGTCTCGTCGACGATGCGCCCCAGCGTGTTGACCGCGATCTTGAAGACCTCGTTGCCCTTCATGTGTATGAAGGCCTCGTTCTGCAGCAGCTTGTCATAGCCAGTGGAGACGCCGTAGGGCACCGTGAGCAGGCTCTCGTAGCTGCCGTCGGCATGCAGGTGGGTGGAGAGGATGCCCGGCTCCTCGCTGGCCTCCAGCAACACGGCCCCTGCCCCGTCACCGAACAGCACGCAGGTGGTGCGGTCGTTCCAGTCGAGAATGCGCGAGAGCGTTTCGGCGCCCACCACCAGCGCGCAACGCGCGGCGCCGGTGCGAATGAACTTGTCGGCCACGCTCAGGGCGTAGACGAAACCGGTACACACGGCCTGCACGTCGAAGGCCGCGCAGCCGTGGATGTCCAGGCGCTGCTGCAGCAGACAGGCCGTGCTGGGGAAGACACGATCCGGCGTGGTGGTGGCGACGATGATGAGATCGATATCGTCCGCACTGCGGCCAGCCATCTCGAGGGCGCGACGAGCCGCCTGTTCAGCCAGGTCGCAGGTGGTCTCGCCATCCACGGCGATATGCCGCTTGCGAATACCGGTACGCTCCTGAATCCATTCGTCCGACGTGTCGACCATCTGCTCAAGATCCTGGTTTGTCAACACCTTCTCCGGCAGAAAACTGCCCGTTCCTGTAATTCGCGCGTACATCACTCGGTGTGTCTTTCCGTCAAAAGGGTTTCCAGTTTCTTGTCGATCTGCTGCGGCACGTTCTTCTGCGCCTCCTTGCGGGCGATCTGGATGGCGTTCTCGAAGGAGAATACATCCGCGCCGCCGTGGCTCTTGATCACGATACCCTGCAGGCCCAGCAGGCTCGCGCCATTATAACGGCGCGGATCGAAACGTTTGCGAAACGAATTCAGCACCGGCAGGGCGAACAGTGCGGCAAGACGGGTCAGGATGTTGCGATTGAAGCCCGCCTTGAGGTGCCGCGAGACCATCTTGGCCACGCCCTCGCTGGTCTTGAGCGAGATGTTGCCGACGAAGCCGTCGCAGACCACCACGTCGACGTCGCTGAGGTAGATGTCATCGCCCTCGACGAAGCCGATGTAGTTGAGTTCGCTACCCTCAAGCAGCCGACCGGCCTCCTTCACCACGTCGTTGCCCTTGATGGCCTCCTGGCCGACATTGAGCAGTCCGATGCGCGGCGCGGGATTGTTGTCGACCGCAGCGGTGAGCACTGACCCCATTACCGCGAACTGGTAGAGATGTTCGGCGGTGCAGTCGACGTTGGCGCCCAGGTCCAGCATATGGGTATGGCCGCTGGTCGAGGGAATGGCCGTGGCGATTGCCGGCCGGTCGATGCCCGGCAGGGTCTTGAGCACGTAACGTGCCGTGGCCATCAGCGCACCAGTGTTGCCGGCGCTGACGCAGGCATCCGCCTCGCCGTTCTTGACGAGGTTGATGGCCACGCGCATGGACGAATCCTTCTTGTTGCGCAGTGCCTGGGCCGGCGGTTCGCCCATCTCGACCACCTGGCTGGCGTGATGCACGCGCAGCCGGTCGTCCGGCGAGGCCTTTGCGGCATCGAGGCGCTCGCGAATTGCGGCTTCGTCACCGACCAGGATCAGATTGACATCGTCGAAGTGCTTGAGCGCATTCAGGGCAGCGGGCACGACCACGTCCGGGCCGAAATCACCCCCCATCGCATCCAGAGCCACTGTATATACGGAATGCATCTCTAACCCGTTCACCACACAAAGAAAATCGCGGGATTAGAATCCCGCGATGTTTCAGCTTGCCACGTGGAAATTTCGACGAAAGCGCGGGCGCTATTCTTCGTCGTCGATCTCCACGGCGCTCTTGATTACCTGGCGCCCACGGTAGAAACCGTCCGGGGTGATGTGATGACGCAGGTGCGTTTCGCCCGTGGTCGGGTCGATGGACAGCGCCGGGGCGGTAAGCGCGTCGTGGGAACGGCGCATGCCGCGGCGGGAACGAGTCTTGCGTCGTTGTTGTACAGCCATGACTAAACTCCAGCTTCAGGTCTTTAATTCGGTTTAAGCGTTTTCAACACGGCGAACGGGTTGTCCTTTTCCTCAACCGGCTCACCGACACTCTCGGGGTCGAATTCCCGAAGGTCCCGACCCACGCAGTCTTGCTGCTCCGGGTGCATGGGCGCCAGCGGCATCACCAGCAGCAGTTCGTCCTCGATCAGGTCGATGAGCATCAGGGCCTCATCCTCGACCAGTAAGGGATCGTACTGTTCCTGCACCATCTCCGCCTCGGCGTCGGTCTCGACCACCGCGACGGTAAATTCCTCGTCCACGACATGACGCATGGCCTGCATACAGCGCTGGCAGCCAAGCTCCAGTACCGCCTCGACCCGACCACGAATCATGGCCAGCCCCTGCGTGTTGCGACTAAACTCCAGCCGCACCGCCACCTCGCCCTCGTCGGACAGCAGGGCCGGCGCGAGTCGCTTCAGCCGCGACAGGGCGACCCGCCCCTGGAGACGGCGCCCGGCATCGACCAGGCGGAACGGGTTCACCCGTTCAGGCATCCGTTCAAACATAAGCCGGCAATTCTACTGGGATATTTGCCGCCGTGTCAAAGAAAAAATAGCCCAAAAAACCGGGGCTTGCGCTTGATCCATCGCCGCCGCTCCCGGATACTGGGAAACCGAGCCCGCCCGCAAGCATCCGGCGGCGGGAGGACACGCAGAATGATAAGAAAAATCCTGATTGCCAACCGGGGCGAAATTGCCGTTCGTATCATCCGCGCCTGCGCCGAACTGGGTATTACCTCGGTGGCGGTGTACACGGATGCGGACCGTCACGGGCTACACGTCAAGAAGGCCGACGAGGCCTACTACATCGGGCCGGACACCCTGGCCGGCTATCTGAATGTCCACCGCATGGTAAACCTGGCGCGCGCCGCCGGCTGTGACGCGATTCACCCGGGCTACGGCTTCCTGTCCGAGAATCCGCAGCTCGCCGAACGTTGCGCCCTGCACGGCATCCGCTTTATCGGCCCCTCCGCCAAGGTGATCCGGCGCATGGGCGACAAGGTCGCCGCCCGCCAGGCGATGATCGAAGCCGGGGTGCCGGTGGTGCCGGGCAGCGAGGGCAACCTGCGCGATGTCGACGAGGCGCTCGCCCTGGCCGAGGAGATCGGCTATCCGATCATGCTCAAGGCCACCACCGGCGGCGGCGGGCGCGGCATACGCCGCTGCGACTCGGCCGCCGAACTCAGGCGCAATTACGACCGGGTGCTGTCCGAGGCGACCAAGGCCTTCGGCAACGCCCAGGTCTTCCTGGAGAAGGCCGTGGTCAACCCGCGGCACATCGAGGCCCAGATACTGGCCGACAGCCACGGCAACGTGGTGCACCTGTTCGAGCGCGACTGCTCCATCCAGCGCCGCCACCAGAAACTGCTGGAGATCGCACCCTCCCCCCAGCTGGACGACGAACAGCGCGCCTGGGTCGGCGAGATGGCCGTGCGCGCCGCGGCGGCCGTGGGCTACGAGAACGCGGGTACCGTCGAGTTCCTGATGGACCACGACGGAGCGTTCTACTTCATGGAGATGAACACCCGGCTGCAGGTCGAGCACCCGGTCACCGAAATGATCACCGGTATCGACATCGTGCAGGAACAGATCCGGGTCGCGGCCGGCGAGCCGCTGACCTACCGCCAGGACCAGATCCAGCGGCGTGGATTCGCCATGGAATTTCGCATCAACGCCGAGGATCCGAAGAACGACTTTCTGCCGAGCTTCGGGCGTATCACGCGCTACTTCGCGCCCGGCGGTCCCGGGGTGCGTACCGACGGGGCCATCTACACCGGCTACCACATCCCGCCCCATTACGACTCGATGTGCGCCAAACTCATCGTCTGGGCGCTGGATTGGGAGTCGCTTTTGCGCCGCTCGGAGCGAGCGCTCAAGGACATCGGCGTCTACGGCGTGAAGACGACCATCCCCTACCACCTGGCCATACTGCATGCCGAGGCGTTCCGCGCGGCACGCTTCGACACGAGTTTCGTGGAGCAGCACCCGGAACTCGTTCAGTACTCCACACGACGGCCCACGCGCGAGATCGCCGCCGTCATCGCCGCCGCGCTGGCGGCCCATCACGGACTGTAGAGCGG
>DSDH01000694.1 GCA_011055475.1 Phycisphaerales bacterium
CCTTGGCACGGCATTGCATCTCATCGAATGACCACGGCATGAGTCTATCGTGTAACGCCAATTGAAGCAATATACAACTCAAGAAAGAGCGGCCTTTTTCAACAGGCTGCTAGGCCCATGAGAACTCAGATCCACCCCGTGGCCGTTGAGTTGTACTTTCTACCCGTCGAAACGCGGGTGCCGTTGAAGTTCGGCCCCGAGACGCTCACCTCGGTGATCTGCGCCCGGGTACGGATGAGGGTGGAGGACACCACCGGCCGATGTGCCGACGGCTGGGGGGAGACGCCGCTTAGCGTGCAGTGGGTCTGGCCCAGTGCACTGTCGTACGCGACCCGATGCCAAGCACTGCAGGATTTCACACGGCAACTGGCCAAAGCCTGGGCCCAGACCGACTTGGTGGGCCATCCGATAGAGGTCGGCCACGCGTTCATGCGCTCGACGCTGCGTGAGCAACTCGAGGCATTCAACGCCCAGCGGACCGATGAATCCATGCCTTGGCTGGCGGCCCTGGTGTGTGATTCGGCCTTCGACATCGCCCTGCACGACGCCTATGGCCGCCTCAACAGGATGGACGTCTACCAGACGTATAACAGCGAGTACATGAATCGTGACCTGGCGGCGTTCCTCGCTCCGGCCGAGGGGGCGGCCCTCGACTTCTCCGGGCTGTATCCCGCGGACTTTCTGACCTTCCCCGCTCCGAATCGATTGCCCGCCTGGCACCTGGTCGGGGGGATGGACCTTCTGGACGACGCCGAGCGGACGGGCGATGAGCCGGACGATGGTTACCCGGTGGTCCTGGGCGACTGGATTGACCGGGATGGCCTGGCCTGTCTGAAGGTCAAGCTGCGCGGCACCGACGCCGAGTGGGACTGCCAGCGGCTGGTTCGGGTGGGAAAGATCGCCCGGGAGCACGGAGCCGTGTGGCTCAGCGCCGATTTCAACTGCACCGTGACGGACCCGGCCTACGTGAACGACATCCTTGACCGACTCAAGTGGGATGATCCGCGGACGTACCAGATGATCCTGTACGTCGAGCAGCCGTTCCCGTACGACCTGGAAAGCCATCGGATCGACGTGCACAGTGTCTCGGCCCGCAAGCCGTTGTTCATGGACGAAAGCGCCCACGACTGGCGCCTGATCCGCTTGGGCCGGAGTCTGGGCTGGACCGGCGTAGCGCTGAAGACCTGCAAGACGCAGACCGGCGCCCTGCTGAGCCTATGCTGGGCCAAGGCCCACGGCATGGGCCTGATGGTGCAGGACCTGACCAACCCCATGCTCGCCCAGATCCCGCACGTACGACTGGCGGCGCACGCCGGCACGATTATGGGCGTGGAAACCAACGCCATGCAGTTCTATCCCGAGGCCAGCCGCCCCGAAGAGCAGGTGCATCCGGGCCTCTACCGACGGCGCGACGGCCAGGTGGACCTGTCCACGCTCGGTGGACCGGGCTTCGGCTACCGGATTGAGGCCATCGAGCGCACGCTGCCCCAACCGGCCGCCCGCTTCGGCAGGTAACCGGCCCGCACGCCACACCGACCGTCGCTACTGTCCCGGGTTCGGATCGGTCGCGTGCCAGTTGATCACGTCGTTGCCGTAGTTGGCTCCGGCCACATCGGGCGTCTTCTGCGAGAGCGACTTGCCCAGCCCATCGGCCTCGACGGGCCAGGGCGCCTCGTCGTCGTAGTTCACCCGGTCGATGCGTATCCAGTAGCGATCCTGCCCGTACTCCTGGTCGCCCGGCATGGACAATTGCAGCCGCTCACCCGCGTTGTCCAGCTTCGTATCATTCTCGAACGGACCGAGGACGGCCACACCCGCCGGCATGGACCCGTAGTACGCCGTGAACGCCGCCGGATCCCGCGCCACGATGAGCCGGCCACGTGCGGGGATCGTCGTATCCGGCGGGAACACAAAGTCAATCCCATCCGTGAACTGCCACGGCACGAGTTCCATAATCGTCTGTCCGGGCGCGATTTCGGTGTCGACCCAGGTGGCCAGCAGGACGGGGGCATCCGTAACATTGTACAACTCGATGTACTCGTCGCCCGTATTGGGACTGACGGGGTCGTCGTCGTTCGGATGATACATGATCTCGCTGATCAGCACCGGCCCGACCATCGGATAGGCGTTGGGCCCGCCGGGTGTATTGGTGCTCATGGCGACGAAGTTCACGCCGCCGTCCAGCGCGCTCTTGACGTAGCGGCCCAGGGCGACGCCGCTGGCCGAGGCATCGAAGCTCTCCTCGGCCTTGAACCCGCCCACCATGCCGCCGAATCCGCTGCGCAGGTACACCGCCTCGCCGCCCTCGCTCAAGGCGAAGGGGATATGCCGCGTGCCCGGCCCCGTGGCGCCGGCGCCGAAGTGCACATCCTCGTAGAACACCAGATATCCACCGGCCGGCAGCGTCGTGCCGGGGGCGATTTCGTACTTCATCCGTGCGGCGTCGTCGGCGTCGCTGTCGGACAGGAACCAGCCGTCCAGCGGGATATCCACGCCGGTGAGGTTGTGCAGTTCGATCCAGTCGGGCGCATCCAGATGCGAATGCGCCAGCAGCTCGTTGATGACGATACTGCCCGGATCGACCGCCCAGGGTGAATCATCCCATCCCGGCGAACCTCCCCACGGCATGCTCGGCCGCCACTGGTCCTTGTCGCTCCATCGCCCCGAAGCGCCCGCGAGCATGGCCACTTCGTCGTCGCTCAGCGCCCGATCGAAGAGCGCCAGGTTGTCCATCTGCCCTTGGAAGTACCGGTACGATCCGTCGTCGAAGATGCCCATCTGCACGTCGGCGCTGGCCTGGGTGTTGACCGCGCGCGGCACGGAGGCGATCACCGTCTCCGGCCGGCCATCCACGTACAGGCGAATCTCCGAGACGTCGGGCGTGCCATCATCGGGCAGCACCACCGCGATCTGATGCCACTGGCCATCCCAGAGCGGTGTGCCGCCGACGACGTAGCCGCTGCCGACGTCCACACGAAGCGTGCCGGGCGTCGCGTAGGTGTTCTGAATCTGCACGAGCCACTTACGGCCCGGCGAGGTGCCGCCCCACGAAATGATATCGCCGGCACGCTGCGCATCGGTCTTGATCCACGCCACGAAGGTCCGCTCCTGCGTGCCGAGGATGCCCTTCCAACCCGTCACGCGGACCCGGTCATTGGTCCCATCGAAGTCCAGGGCGTACCCGAACCGCCCCGGGACCCAGTCGTCGGCCGCCATGTTCTGCAGGGTGCCGGTGTGTCCCCCGGCGCTGTCGACGGCCACGGTGCCGCTGCCCTCGTCGAACCGCCAGTGGGCCGCCAGCCCATTGGTCGGGTAGTCCGCCTGGCCCTGGTAGGGGTCGCGCAGCGTCAGCGAGAAACCCTCGCCGTCGGTCTGCTCGTACCACCCATCCCTGTATTTGAAGTCCATGATCTCGCGACCCAAGGCATCCTCGAGCCGAATGCGTTCGCCGGCATTGTCCAGCCGGCCGTCAAACTGCCCGGCCAGGATCCCCTCGAAGTCCGGGTAGCGTTCCATGAAGGCGGTGGTACTTCGGGCCACCACGGCCAACTGCCCGGCCGGCAGATCAAGCAACCCGAACGTAAAGTCGATCCCCTCGGTGAATCGCACCAGATTCAGGTTGATCGTGCTGGAGCCGACGTTCTGCACCTCGATGAACTCATCGTTCGGGTCCCCCGCCGGGTGGTACATGATCTCCGTGATCCGCAGGCTCTCCCGGACGGGTCCGACGTTGTAGGTCGCCTCGTTGAGCGCGCTCCACGTCCCATCCAGAACGCGGGCCTTGAGCTGCCTTGTGCGGGCCAGCACAATCGGTCCGGTGTATTCCTGCGCCGTCGGCGAAACGTCGCCGGGGTTGAGCCGAAAGGCCTCCAGCTCCACGCCCATCAGGAAGTCGCTGCTGGAGGCACCATAGTTGAGCCCGTGAATGGCCAGAAGGTTCTGCCCGAGCTTGAGCAGGCTGATGGAACCCGAAATGTCGAAGGTCTCAGGCACCAGGGCCGCGGCATCGTCGTGCGAGGGCGAGGCGCCCGAGTTCCAGTCCGGCACAACGGTGGGATCGAAGTTCACCCGGAGAATCTCCGTACCGTTCAGGTACGCGATAAAGCCGTCGTCGTAGCGCATCTTGAGGGACAGACCGGTGACATCACTGCCGTCGTAGGTGAACGGAATCCGGATCAGGCAGGTGGCGTTTTGGCCGGCCATGTCGGCCTGCACGTCGATGTCGATCACGTCGCTGAAATTGACCGGGTCGCCGGGATTGTTCTCGTAACCGACCACGCCCGCGCCGCTGCGCCAGCTCGAATGATCGAAGTCGGGCAATACCCAGCCGATGCCTGCGCTGGACAGGTACATCCCGTCGATCACCCGCGGACTGTTCGTCCCATCCCGTTGCCAGGCAACGGCCAGGTTGTCCCCGCCGGTGCCTTCGCCCATGAGCGCTTCGATGTAGTACATGCTTCCGGCCTGGAGCGGGATCGGGGCCGACTGCTGCTGGCTGAACTTGGTCCACTCTCGCGGATTCGTCCAACCGGACACGTAGGCGATGCGGGTGGCGTTGGCCGCACTGGCATCGGGACTGAGCCACAGCTCACTGTGGTCGTCACTGGAAATCCAGAACGTATAATTGCCGCTCTCGATCGGATGCACGTAGGCCGCGATCCGCGTCCCGTAGCGATCGTTCCAGTTAACCGGAATCTCAAACCGGGTCAGTACCTGCGTCTGGTCCGGATTGTTGGGCCAGCCGGGATGGCTCTTCAGGGCCGCGATCGTGCCGTCGGTGATGTTGAAGTAGTACTGGGCAGTGACGGAGCCCTTTGGAGCGGCCAGAGACTGGGTGGGAACTTGTACGTACCGCGTCGTCGCGTCGCTGATCAGGGCGATCAGGCCGCCCGGACTGGACTGGGCCGAGGGCACGCGGGGATCGGTGCCGTCCAGCGTGTAGTAGATGGTGCCCGCCCCGTGCTCATTGGTGATCGTCACTTCCGAGCCCGGCGACAGGTCGCCCGTGGGTACACTGAACGTCGGCGCGGCCACCGGCGGGTACCAGCCTTGGTTGCGGAACTGATTGAGCACCACGTCCGTTCGCGTCACCAAGTAGTTGTTGACAATGTGATTGATCTGGGGCCACCAGTGGTCGTCGCGATTCAACGGGCTGCTGGTCTTCGAATCCCCCCATCGCGCCGACTCGGCGACGATCGCCAGCTCGATCTGGGCCACCCGCTCCAGGAGCCGCTGCCGGCTGGCCTCGGGCGTGAGCACCCCGTCGCCGAAAAAGTGTCTGTGCACCCGGTCCGCGAAACGCAGACGATAGTCCAGGTTCTGCGTAAGCTGCTGATGCAGCCACTGCGGATTGAAGTGCTCGAACTGCTCGCCCGCGGGCCAAGGGCCCGTCCGGTCCCAGCCATCAAACAAGGAGTGCTCCGCATCGTGTCGGAAGAACTTGAACCCGTCGGGCGCGTTGCGGTTAAAGACACCGTAGAAGTTGTTGGGCCGATTGTTGCCCAGGAAGTTGGAAACGGGGCCGTCGAAGTCGCCCACGAAATACGTGCAGATCATGTAGTCGATCAGATTGTCCACGTCGAGGTACGTCGGATAAGCCGGGTTCGGCGTGCCGTCCGGATTGAGCCCCCTGAGCCGATAGTACGGCTCGTGCGAGGCAAAGCCCGCCTTGGCCACGTTGTACACATGCTGCCAGGCGTTCAGGTCGCCGTCGGTCGCCTGGATGGTGTACCCGGCCGAGGTCTCGACCTTGACCACGTCGTAGTCGTCGGATGTCCCCCCGAGGTAGGTCTCGGCAAAACGGGCCTCGGAGCGCTCCTGCGTCTGGAACAGGCCCCAGTAGTGCCCGTTGATGTACAGGTGATAGTAACGGCTGCGGGTGTAAGGCTGCCCCATCGCGCGCTGTGTGTCGCGGCTGAACACTTCGCGGCACATCGTGTTGCGGCTGTCGCCGCCGAAGCTCCACGAGTAGTTCTGTGCCGTCCGCAGGTCGACCTTGTCGAACTCGTCGGCGCCTTCCTCACCGAAGAGCGGATAGTACAGCTTCCCATCGCCGTACTCATTCCGGAAGAACAGGCGGAACGCGTGCTTGGGGTTGTCGCCGCTGCGACTGTAACCCCCGCGGATGCGCACCCCCGCCTGGACCTGGAAGCCCTTGGTCCCGTCCGGGTGGATCAATTCGAGCGAGCAGGGCCGCTCCCAATCCCGTCCATCGTTGTAGGCGTTCACGTAGATGCCCCGCGCCGGGTCAAACAGGTTCGGCAGGTCTGTCACCAGCGACAGCGATGGCACGGCCTTGAGCGCATCGACGATGATCGGCGCGTAGCGGGCGTCGTTGACAACGATGTCGGGGTCCATGCCATAGTTGAAAACCTGGTTGTTGAACCAACCCGGTCCCGGCCAACCGGGCCCGGGCGCCTCGCCGTTGGGCGACTGGTGAATGACGTCCTCCAGGAACAGGTACGTCTGCGTATCCACGTTCGAGCTCAAGTACCCCGTCCTCGTGGCCACGGCCCGGATAATCGTCGTGCGGTCGATATGGATCGGTCCCGTGTACGGCGTGCCGTGCGTGGCGCTCGGCGTCGAGCCGTCGGTGGTATACATGATCTGAACGCCCGGCGTGTCACACGTGATCTCCAGATCAAAGGCCTCGCCGCTCGTAAAGAACCCCCGATCCACGCTGAACTTGGTATCCCCGACCAGCCCCAGGGCGCCCGGCACATTGAACGCGCCCGGCGTCGGCTCGGTGAAGTACTGCTCGACGCCCGTGTCCATCGCCACCTGCAGCTCGGGCAGAAGCAGGAACTCGCCGTTGTTCACCGCGTCGTTCAGGCCGTGAACCGCCAGCACGTTTTTCGCCGGATACGGCAGCAGACTCGGCAGGTATGCGGTCAGATTGATGGCCTCGAACTGGGCCGATTCGCCGTCGGGCCGATTCGTCTGGCTGGCGGCGTTCCACGAACCCTTCAACACCGATGCCGCCGCGTTGCGCCGCGCGACCTCCTGGCCGTTCAGGTACGCCACGAACCCATCTTCGTACCGCATGTTCAGCACGAGCATATCGTAGGCGTCCGGGTCCTCGATCGTGAACTCAGCCCGCAGCCACAGCGAGCTGTTCACGCCCTGCATCTCGGCCTGCACGTTCGTCCGGTAGCCGCCCGTCAAGGCCGTGTCGGGGATCTGCATCTTGGAGATGCCCGGCCCGGCGTAGCTGACCAGCAGCACCTCGTCGCCGCCCTTCTCGAACATGGTCACCGTGATGGGGTGCGCCCCCGCGGTCAGCTCGATTGACCCGCCCACCTCCTGCGCCCCGTGCAGGCCGTCGTTGTTCACCACCAGCGTGTCGCCGATCCACAGTTGGCTGCCGTCGTCGCTGGTCGTATAGAATGTGTACTCGCCGTCGGTCGGCACGGTGACAAATCCCGTGAAGCGGAAGGCGAAATAGTCATTCTGGTCGCGCAACGTGATATCGAAGTTGCTGCACGCCCCCTCGGCCGCGGGCGTCAGAGCGTCAAAATCCGGGAGCCAGTCCCAGTTGCCTTTGAAGTACTCGTAGTGCAGACCCGAGCCGCCGCCGGAGGTGGTGAAGCCGATGGCCACCTGCCCGTCGGCCCAGGCGCTGTCGTCAAAGGCCGGACTCGTCCAGTCCGGTCCGGCGTCGGCGGCCGTCGGCACGCGGTACGTGATCGCGTCGCCCTCCTTGATGAGCCGCATGGCGAACTGGCTGACCCCATACGAGATGTTGGACAGTTGCGCCGGATAGGGGTCGTAGGCGTCGACGACGGTCGAGCCATCCGGCCCGACCAGAACCAGGCGCTCGCCGCCGCGCGACAGTGCGAAATTCGTGTGCAACTCGAAACCGGGCGTGCGTCGATCCTTGCCCGACGCGAAGACCACCAGAAACGCGCCCGAATCCATCGACACATCCGGGAAGACCCACCGGTTGTTATCATCCTCCAGGGCATACCCCAGCAGCGAGACCGTCTCCGCCGTCGGGTTGTAGATCTCGATCCAGTCCGATTCCTCGCCGTCCTCGTCGAGGAACTCGTGGTCGGTCCCGGTGGTGTCGTTGTCGGCCATGAATTCGCTGAGAATCAGCGCCGCCGCGGGCTGTTGGAGCACGTAGAGGCCGGACGTCGTGGTGGTCTGATCGGCCTCGACCTTCACCACCTGGTCATCCGGACGGGTGTAACCGGCCACCTCGCTGTACTGCACCGTGTACCAACCGAGCGACAGGTTGTCGAGCGTCTGGCCATGCGCATACCAGTTGTTGCCGTCGATGCTCCATCCGGCGTCCGGGCGAACGTCGGCCGGCTCAATCGTCACCGTCAACGCGCCCAACTGCTGCGTGTACCAGCCCACGACTTGAGCCGTGCCGCCGTCTGTGACGGTCACCGCTTCGTCGGTCGGCGTCGTCCAGCCGTCGATGCGGCTGAATTGTACGGAATACGGCCCGGTGGGCAGGCCGCTCAGGGTATGGCCGCTGCCATACCAGGTGGCGCCATCCAGGCTCCACTGGGCCCCCGCGGACCGGGCCCCGGCCGGCTCGATCGTCACGGTCAGCGAGCCGGTCTGGCGCACATACGTGCCCGTGCGGCTTTCGGCACCGTCATCCGTGATGGTGACGGGGATATCCGCCGGCGTATCCCAGCCGTCCACGGCGCGGAAACGAATTGTGTACGCGCCGGTGGGGACGGCGGCCAGCGTCGCGCCGCTGTCGTGCCAGGTTGCCCCGTCCAGGCTCCACTGCGCCCCCGCGGCGATGGCCTCGGACGGCTCGATCGTGACCGTCAGCGAACCCGTTTGCCGCACGTAGGTGCCGGTGCGCTCCTCCAGCGCACCATCCGCAAGCGTCAGGGGAATCTCGGCCGGGCGGTCCCAGCCGGCGACATCGTTGAATTGAATCGTATATGAACCGACCGGCAGCGATGAGACGAGCGCACCGCTGTCGTGCCAGGTCGTCCCATCCAGACTCCATTGCGCCCCGGCGGCAACCGCCTCGACCGGTTCGATATGCACGGTCAGCGACCCGGTCTGCAGGATATAGGTCCCGCCGGTCGTGGTGTTCTGGCCGCTGGTGATCGTGACGGGCACATCATTGGGCGTCGTCCACCCCGCCAGCGTGCTGAAACGCACGGTATATGAACCGATAGCCAGGGGGTCGAGCGTGTGACCGCCGTCATACCACGTCGTCCCGTCGATACTCCATTGGGCCCCGGCGGCAACGGCCTCGGCCGGGGCGATGCTCACCGTCAGCGAACCGGCCTGCTGGGCATACGCCGCCGTGATCGACGTGGTTTGATCCTTGAGGACGGTGACAGTCCGTTCCGGCGGCGTGACCCATCCGGTGACGGCGTTGAACTGCACCGTATAATTGCCGGCCGCAAGGGGATCGATCGTCTCGCCGCTGGTGTGCCACGTGTCCCCGTTGATGCTCCAGCGGGCCTCGGTCCGCACCTCGGCCGGGTCAAGCACCACTGTCAACGCCCCAAACTGGCGGGTGTACGTACCCGTTCGCGACTCGTGGGCCCCGTCCACAAGGGTCACCGGGACGTCGGCCGGGCGGTCCCAGCCGCTGACGCCCTTGAATGTAATGGTGTAGGGCCCCACCGGCAGAGCCGCCAGCGTCGCGCCGCTGTCGTGCCAGGTTTGCCCGTTCAGGCTCCACTGCGCCCCCGCGGCGACGGCCTCGCCCGGTTCGATGGTCACCGTCAGTGAGCCGACCCGCAAAGCATACACGCCCGTCTCCGTCAGCTCGCCCCCGTCGCTGATCGTCACCGGCCGCGACGCCGGCGCGTTATAGCCCGCCACCGGACCGAATTGCAGCGTGTATGTTCCGACCGGCACCGATTCCAGCGTCTCGCCGTGGGTGTGCCACGTCGAGCCGTCCAGGCTCCATCGGGCGTCGGCCCGGGCCTCCTGCGGCTCGATCAACACGGTGAGCCGCCCGAACTGGCGGCTGTAGGTGGCGTAAACCGGGCTCATCTGCCCGTAAAGGATCGTGACTTCCTGCGGGGCGGGTGTTTCCCAACCGTCCACCGCGGCGAACTGCACCGTGTAGGCGCCGACGCCAAGCCCATCCAACGTCTGGCCGCTCTCATACCAGACTTTGCCGTCCAGGCTCCACCGGGCCTGATCCCGCACCTCCGCCGGGTCGATCGTGACCGTCAGCGAGCCGGTCTGCCGCTCATACGTGCCGGTGACCAGCGTGGCCTGACCTTCGGTGACGGTGATCGTCGCCTCCTGCGGCGTCGTCCAGCCCTCGACCGCGGCGAACATGACCGTGTACTCCCCAACGGCCAGCGGTTCCGTCGTATGACCCGAATCGTACCACGTCGCCCCGTCCAGGCTCCATTGCGCCCCGGCGTCGCGTACCTCGGCCGGCTCAAGAATCACCTGCACCGTCCCGGCCCGCAGCACGTACTGCGCATCGACCACGATCGTATCGTCGTAGACTACCTCGACGGGCAGATCGTTCGGCTGGTTCCAGCCGGACAGATCGCGGAAATGCACTATGTACGGTCCGATGGGCAGGTCCGGCACGGTCTGTCCGGCGTCGTGCCACGTTTGACCATCCAGGCTCCATTGGGCACCCGCGGCGACCGCTTCGGCCGGGGTGATATTCACCTGCAGGGCACCGGCCTGCCAATCGGCCAGCCAGTGGCCCGACAGCATGGCCAGGTCGAGCATGTCCACGCGGCCATCAGCGTTCAGGTCGGCCGCCTGACCCGGATTCGTCAGCCACAAGCCCCCGAAGATCAGCAGGTCCGCCAGGTCGATCCGATCATCCCCGTTCAAATCGCCCGCCGGCTCCGGGTCGGCGTCGCGCCGCAGCATGAAGACGTCGAAAGAGTAAGCCTTGAGTCCGTCCGGGCTGGAAGGATCGGCCTCGGCCCGCACCGTAAACGTGCCGTCCGCGGCGGTGATGTCCGTCCAGCGGGCGACGTACCCCTGCTCGTGGTTGCCGCCCGTATCGAAACGCACCTTGTCTTCGCCCAGCACGTCCGCGCCGGGCGTGCTGGCGTTCGTGTACGTGTCGGCGCCGAGAATCGTGTAGACGGTCAGACGCCCCACGTATTCATTACGCGCAGCGCTGGCGGCGAACGTGTAGCGGGCCCCCGGCTGGAGCCCGGTGAACGTGATCTCCACGAACCAGCCGGCCTGGCCATAGGTCAACACGCCCGTCATGTCCGCCAGCCCACCGAAGGTGTTATGCGCATCGGTGCCCTCGGCGCAATCGCCGCCGCTGTACTGCGAATCCGGTTGCCAGCCCACGCCACCCGACTGGGTCAGCGCCACTGTGACCCCGGTCGGCGAACCATCGGCCTGGTTGACCAGCTCGCCGCCGGTCGCCCCCGTGAAGCCGTCGCCCACGCCATACGTCGTGACATTCGAGCCGAGGTATTGGCCCGTCTCATAGACACAATCGTTGTAGGCGGCCCATTGGCCGGTGGCAATCGACCCGATCGCCAGCCATACGCTCAGCACAACCATCGACCCCGTGCTCGGCCCGGTAGCTTTCATCCTGTTCCTCCGTCTTGGCGGATCATGCGGTAAAATCAGCACCGAAGGCAATAAGACACTCTCCAGATATCCCAACCCATTTCCTGAAGCAATGGCAGGCCATGTCACTCTCGCCCGATTCACACACCGTCCCCCGCCCCCATAAGGAAGGCCCTTACACTGTTATTCTAGCACATCCGACCACCGAAATCAATCTTCATGCGCCCCTTTCGCGCCGACAACAAGCCCTTTGCCGGCCCGTCCACCGCATTATCGGACCCGTCACAAGAAGCCGACTCTCCCGACACGAGAAAACGTCGCAGTGAGAAACCGCCATCAATCAAGGTAACCACCACCCGGAAACCTCGCATCTGGCTCGCCACTTCTATTGGCATACCGTCCCCAGCAGATGCAAACGCACACAACCGAACATCCCCGTCGGCCTTAAATACCATCAGGTGCATACAGATGACCTGAGAGCCGCTTGACAACCATCCGGGTTTGGCCTATGTTCCTGCCCTGCCGTCGGCCTTTCCTTTGATGTCGTCTGGAGAGTCAGAGCATGGGCTCTTGTCCC
>DSDH01000177.1 GCA_011055475.1 Phycisphaerales bacterium
GCCTTTACCTCGGAGGCCATATAGTCGGCCAGGGCGCCCGTGCCGGAGAGTTGCACGTTGCCGTGGGCGTCGCGTTCGGCGTTTTCGGCGAGCTTCTCGGCCCACGTCTTGCCGTCGGTGTCGGCGATACCCTCGCTGACCGCGATAACGCACCGGCCCAATCGCTTATAGACCTCATCGACCTCGGCCAGGAATCGATCAATGCCTAGCGGCCGTTCGGGGACGTAAATCAGGTGCGGCCCGTCATCGTCGCGCTGGCGGGCCAGGGCGCTGGCGGCGGTCAGAAAACCGGCGTGGCGCCCCATGATGACGTCGATCTTCACGCCAGGCAGGGCCCGGTTGTCCAGGTCATCGCCCATGAGGGCACAGACCACGAATCGGGCCGCGGTGCCGTAGCCCGGGCAGTGGTCGGTGACCAGCAGGTCGTTATCGACGGTCTTGGGAATGTGAAAAGCCCGCAGGTCGTAGCCGATCTGCTCGGCCATGCTGTTGACGATGTAGCACGTGTTGGCCGAGTCGTTTCCGCCGATGTAGAAGAAATAGCGGATTTTGCGTTTCTCGAAGACATCCAGGATCTTCTTGCAGTAGGCTTCATCCGGCTTGTCCCGGCTGGAGCCCAGGCCGGCCGAGGGTGACCGGGCAAGGGTCTCGAGCTCGGCGACGGAGAGGGTCTTGAGGTCGATGAACTGCTCATCGACGATGCCCCGGACGGCGTGTACGGCGCCGTAGAGGTGATCGATGTCGGGATGTTGGGCGGCTTCCTCGATGACGCCGACGAGCGACGCGTTAATCACTCCGGTCGGCCCTCCGGACTGACTGACGACGGCATTAGCCATAGAAACAGACCTTTCGTGCAGTGGTTTCCTTGTCTTGTATGCGTCCGTGCCCAGATCGCGGGTGGATTATAGGGTTCGATGACCGCTTGGCAAGGAAAAACAGCGGACGCGGGCCCGGTTTGCGGCTCACGGGGTCTCGTGCAGGAAGTCGGGCACGCGGCGGGGCCGGCCCGCGGCGTCCACACACGCCAGGACGGTGGCGCCCTCGGCCAGCAGCAGCCCCGTCGGCCGGCGGCACAGACGATACGCGTGCTCCACGCGGGCGCTGGAGACCTTCGTGCACGTGGTCGTCAGATCGAGCGGCTCATCGTAATAGGCCGGGCGGTGGTACTTGATCGTCAACTGGAAGACGACGAAGTAGACCCCCTCGTTTTCCAACTGGCTATAGGCCACGCCCGCGGCCCGGAGCCACTCGGTGCGGCCCATCTCGAACCAGATGGGATACACCGAATGGTGCACGACACCCGCCTGGTCGGTCTCGCAGTACCGCGGCACAACCGTGATCGTATGTTCGCGTTCGGCCATGATCGGCTCAGCGTCCTTTCATTTCGTCCGGGTCAATCCCGCACGCCGCAGCGCTGTGCCCAGGCGCGGTAGAGGGCGAGCATGTCCTGCACCCGCTGCGGGTCGTCCGTCGCCCGGTCGTGGAGCTCGGTGCGGTCGGCGGCCATGTCGTAAAGCTCCCAGCGGCCGCCCTTTCGCGAAACCAGCTTCCAATCGCCCCGGCGGACGGCCTTGTTCCCCTCGTGCTCCCAGTAAAGGGCCTCGTGGCCCGTTCGCGGGAGGCCCTGGAAGCAGGGCACGAGGCTCTTGCCCTCCAGGGGCGTGATGGGCGTGGCCTTGAACGTATCGGGATAATCGGCTCCGCTCACCTCGCAGCAGGTGGCCATGAGGTCGATAATGTGACCTACTTGGTGGCAGAGCGTCCCCGGTCGGACGACGCCGGGCCAGCGGGCGATCAGCGGGGTGGAGATGCCGCCTTCGTGAACCCAGTGTTTGTACAGGCGGAAGGGCGTGTTGCTGGCGTTGGCCCAGCTCTGGCCGTAGCTCATGTAAGAATCCTCACCGCCTGGCGGCAGGCCGTTCTTGCGGTTGTCGAACCCCCAGGGTCCGCCCTCGTGGCAGCCGCCATTGTCCGACAGGAACAGGATGATCGTCTCCTCCTCGCGGCCCAGACGGCGGACCGCGTCCAGCACGCGTCCGATGCCCTGGTCCATCCGGTCGATCTGCGCGGCATAGACGGCCATCTTCAGGTCCATCTCGTCCTTGCGGGCGTCACTGAGGGTGTCCCAGGCCTGGACCGTCTCATCCCGTGGCGTCAGGAGCCATTGCGCATCGACCAGGCCCATCTCGATCTGCCGGCGGTGTCGGCGGCGGCGCAATTCGTCCCAGCCGATGCGGTACTTTCCACGGTACCGGGCGATGTCCTCGGGCCAGGCGTGCAGCGGCCAATGCGGTGCGGTGTAGGCCAGGTACAGAAAGAACGGCTTGTCGGGGGTCGTGTCGTTTTCCAGAAACTGCACCGCGTGATCGGTGAAGGCGTCGGTCATGTAGAAGCCCTCCCGCGGCGGGGTGAAGGGCTGATCGTCCAGAGCCATCTTGCGGCGGACATTGGGGGCCTTGGCCTTGGCGATGTTCCAGTAATTGGCCCCCCCGCTGACCAGACCGAAAAACCGGTCGAAGCCGCGATCGGTGGGCCAGTACGGGCGGTCCTCGCCGACGTGCCACTTGCCGCTCATCAGCGTCGTGTAGCCGGCGGTCTTGAGCACCTCCGCGAGCGTGACGCAGCGGTCGTTGAGATAACCCTGGTATGGGCCTGGTCCGCGACCGTTGACCATACCGCCCATGCCCGCCTGGTGAGGGTAGAGACCCGTCAGCAGCGAGGCCCGCGTCGGGCAGCAGCGGGCGGCGTTGTAGAAGTGGGTGAATCGCATCCCCTCGGCGGCCAGCCGGTCGAGGTTGGGCGTGCGAATCTCGCCGCCATAGCAGCCGATGTCCGAAAAGCCCATGTCGTCGGCCATGATGAGCACGATGTTGGGTCGTTTTTTGCGACCGGGGGCGCCGGCACCCAGGGTGTGGCAGCCCGTCAGATACGAAACGGTTGCGGTCCAGCCGACGGCCTTGACAAAATCACGTCGATTCATGCTTTCCTCCCTTGGCCAGGCGTAAATCACGATCGGAGCTTTGCAACCCCGGCGCGTTCCAGGTCCAGCAGGCGCTGTTTGAGCCTCGGTCCCCCCGGCCCGGAAAAACCTCCGACACCGCCGCTGCTCGGCAAAATGCGATGGCACGGCACGAGCAGCGGGACGGGATTGCGTCGCATCACGCTGCCGACGGCACGGGCGGCGCCGGGGCAACCGGCTCGCAAGGCCAGGCCCCCGTAGGTGAGTGTCTGCCCGTAGGGCACGGACCGACAGGCGTCGACCACCTTGCGGGAAAACGGACTGAGGGCCTCTATATCAAGCGCGAATGGCCGGAAATCCACCGCCTCGCCCTGGACATAGGCCCGAACCGCTCGCTGCAAATCGGGCATGAAGGTCGGATTCAGTCGCGCGGGGCCTCGTTCCAGAAGATCCCGCTCAAGGGCGTCGGTGTCCTGATTCGGCAGACAGAAGCGTTGCACGCGACCGACCCGGCCACGAATACCGGCCGGACCCCAGCGGGTCTCGAAAATTACGTATTGCACGTCCGACATACGGCCCATCCTCATATGCCATGCAATATATGCCATGCAATGCCGCGGGGCCCGCCTGCCCACGAGCCGCCGTTGGGCTTGACAGAAGCGGCCGACCCGGTCATAATCCCCGTGGACCGTCGATGAATCTCATTGCCTGGGCTTCAGACTGCAAGATAATCGTATCGGGCGGCGTTGTACAGAGCGGAGACTCGAGGGGTTCTGTGGAGCGAGAGGAGCGATGCAACTGGTGGTCAAACATACCGACCGCTTTGTGAAGGAGGCGCACTTTCCCCAGGGCCCCGTGTACATCGGCAGCGGTATCGAGTGCCACGTCTGCCTCCAGGATGAATCAGTCGATCCTGAACACGTGGTGCTGTGTGGGGCCGATGAGACCGAGTGGTTCGCCGAGCCCGTGGGCTCGAGGACGCCGGTGTTGTTGAACCGAAAGCCCCTCCAGCGTCAGCCGCTTCGTGACGGTGACGTGCTGGCGGTCGGGGAATACCACATCGAGGTGCAATTGACGGGCAAGGCGGCGACGGCGGCCCTGGGGGCCATGAGTCCCCGCGAGATCGCCGAACGGATCGCCGCCCGGCCGCCCAAGAACATCGTGCGGCTGTTCGATCAGCCCGATTCGCCCGACATCCGCATGCCCCCCCGGCGGTACAAGGACTACCTGGCGGTGACGACGGCCATCCAGAAGGCCCCGAGCGAACACGAACTGGTCAAGACGCTCCTGGCCGTCACCAAGCAGCAGTTCGGCATGCTGCACACGTTCATCGCCGTCCGGCGGCAGCCGACCGGGCCGTTCACGTGCCAGGTGGGTAAGCGTCGGACCGGTCAGAACATCCAGCTCGCCGAGATGGTGTTCCAGCACTTCATTCGCGAGGCGGTGGATAAACAGCAGTACATCCTGATCCCGATCCTTCCCGAGCAGCAGATTTACGAGCGGATTCGGTCGGCGGTGATCTCGCCGATTCTGGCGCCGGGCGGCTGTTACGGCGTGGTCTATGCCGACAACGCCGTGGATGACCCGCACTACAGTCTGACCGATCTGGATTACCTGATGTTGCTGACGGTTCAGGCCGGGGCGAGAATCCGTCAACTGTCGTAGCAGGCTGTTAGAAAAGATGTCACCCCGGACTTGATCCGGGGTCCACGCTCAACGTGTCTGTGGTCCGTCCGTTTCTCAACGGGCTGACAGGCTCGATACGGTGACGATCGCACAAGGAGAAGCGATGCGCGAAGGCAACAGATGTTCAACACGACGGGCGTTCATCCGGGCCGGTCTGACGGCGGGGGCATTGCCCGGGGAATGATTTCGCCTTTTTGGGTGTTGACACGAAGGTTTGGGATGTTCTATAATGGACTTGACAATTGAATAGGTGGTAATTCGCTGGTCTTCGGCGTTTTGGGCAAAACCGCCAGACCAAGGGTCTCACGAGATGGGAGGGTCAGCGCCCCTTTTTTCCGCGTGTGTCCGACGGGAGAACGACCGCTGTCTCGATAAATCGGTTCGGATATAATAACCCGGGGACAGACGGTGTTCTATAGGTAGACCATGGGGGTCTTTCGGGAGATGAGCATGGGCCATAGGTGGATGGTTTCAGGGTGGGCACGGGGGGTACCGCTGGTGCTCTCGGCGATGATATGCGGTTCGGCGGCGGGATATGTGGACGGGCGGCAGCTGAGGATAGGCGGTACCAGCCAGGGGGCTCCGTACTTCTACGGGGATTTTGACCCGGCGGGTTTTTCGGACTGGATCTGGTATGGTCCGTCCGATCTGCACGAGGCATCATTTCTGCACGAGGTCCTCTCCGGTGAGTGGGCCGCGGCGGTCTACTACGATGGGATTGACACAGCGCTGACGGTCGACCCGAACGATGCGCCCGACCGGCACCAGGCCATGTGGTTGACGAGCCGGTTCGACTATCCGTACTGGTCTACCGACAGCCGGTTCATTGCCCCGGGCGAATGCAATGCCTGGGATGATCCGGAAAAACCCCGTGCCGGGCCCCGACACGGGTCGGTCGGTGATTACCGATGGCCGCGTCGAAATCACCATCGACTACGAAGTGGTGGACCTGGAATTTCTGGACCCCGAGTACTATCCCACGCGGTCCCCAATGGCGTTCATCGATCCGACGACGGGCCTGCCCGCCTACATGTACAGCGACCGCTATTGTTTTCTGCAAACCTACACGATTTGCAACGTTGATCCGAACAGCCAGCCGCTTACTGGTTTGGAGTTCTACCAGATGCTGCACAGCCACGGGGCGGACGAATATGGTCCGGCGGTCAGCTCGACCTATGCGACGATCGCGCCGGAGGATGCGCTGCAATACTATGTGCCGTACAACCCTGTCCACCAAGTGGGCAACTTCCGTTACGACGTGACCCAGTGGAACGATATCGATCGCACCGGGGCCACAACGGGACAGACCCACAACGACTACGTCGGGTTCAGTTCCACGCGGGAGCCGGACTGGGTGGATAACGACGTGTATCGGGGTCACCGTTCGCCGAACACCATCTACAAGCCACCGGCCGGGACGCATCTGCACATTGAGGACCGGCTGCTGAACGGCAACCCGGCCATCTACTACGACGAGGTTGCCGGGGCGATGGGGTGGTCACTGGGAGCGCTGAACTCCAACGAAACGGTGTCGATCACGGTGGCGTTCATGTTCGGGCAGGAGCAGGAGCCGATCACCGCCCCCGTCGAACTGGTCAAGATGGACGATCTGCCGCCGGAGACGGAGGTCAGGCCGGGCGACGAGATCACCTATACGATCTGCTGGGAGAATCTCAGCCAGGATGCGGCACAGGACGTGGTGCTGGTGGACTACCTGCCGGAGGGCGTCACGTATCCGGGCGGGTCGTGGAGCTTCGATCCGAACTTCACGCCGATTCCGCCGGAGCCGGGGTATGATCCGGGTTTCCACTCGTACACGTGGGAGTTGGGGACGATCGAGCCGAGCGGAACGGGGTGCGTGCAGATTACCGTCATGGTCAACGACCGGGCCGAGCCGGGGTTGGTTCTGGAGAACAAGGCCCGGCTGGTGACCTCGAACATGGGGGCGGTGCAGGTGCATTGGCTCACGCCCGTGGCGTGCTGGGCGGAGGGGCCGATCCACGTCGACGCCAGGGCGACGGGCAAGAACACCGGCGTCAGTTGGCAGGACGCCTACACGGACTTGCAGCGGGCCCTGGCACGAGCGGCGGCGGGTTGCGGGGCGGAGATTCACATCGCCGCCGGGACGTACCGTCCGGGTCGCGGCACGCAGGATACGTTCCGGATTCCGGACGGCGTATCGGTGTATGGCGGCTACCGGGGAGGCAGGACCAACCCGGACGGGCGGGATATCCGCCGGTACAAGACGATCCTGACGGGCCTGATCAACCCCACCACCCGGAACGACACGGTCGTGACAATGGGCGATAACACCCTGCTGGATGGGGTGATTGTGGAACAAGGTGAGCAGCGGGGAGTGTATGTGGTTGGTGCAAGCATCGATATCCAGGATTGCACTGTTAGGAGGATCACCGGAATCGGAGGGATCGGCGTAGAAGTAGAGGGAAGCGTTGTATCAGCACGGCGGCTGAGGGCGATTGAGAACGTGGACGGATTGTATGCAAAGGCAGGAAGTCTGCTCGTCTTGGAGAATTCCTTGATCCTGAACAACGCGCACTATGGCGTGCGTGCCCTGGAATCAGGGTTGACGCTGACAAACAGTGTTGTTGCACGAAACGGTTTAGCGGGGTCCGGTTACTACGGCTTGTCCATCGCACTCCCATCCCAGATACCCGATATTCACAACAACACCGTTGTTCACAATCGTAACGAGGGACTGTTTTTCTTTGACTCAGACCCTAATAATCCGAAGTCCCCCGATATCCAGAGTTGCATTCTGTGGTACAACAACGCGGGCGGCCGGCAGATGGCGGGGTGCGGGTTCCGGCGGTACAGTTGCGTGTATGATCCCAACGATCCAACGGGCCAGGACTATACACCGGACGTCTACGGGAACTTCAGCGGCAATCCGCGTTTTGCCTACGCGGACTGCACCGATCCCAACGCGCTGTTGAACGTGCACCTGGCGGCCGATTCGCCTTGCATCAACGCGGGCAATCCGGCGCTGTCCTACGAGGGGCAGAGAGACATCGACAACGAGGGGCGGGTGCTTGGGGGCCGCGTGGACATCGGGGCCGACGAGGTGGACCCGGCCTGCGCGGACGTGTTCAGCGCGCTGGATTGGAACGCCGACGGGGTTGTGAACCTCCATGAGTTCAACTTCTTCTCGCGTGCGTGGTTGACGACCGACCCCAATAATCCAATTTGCGACCCGAACCATCCGGGTTATGTCAGCGATCCCAACGCGCTCGGGTACGTCAGCGAGACGGACAAGCT
The DNA here is from genome assembly GCA_011055475.1 of Phycisphaerales bacterium. Lineage (GTDB taxonomy): Bacteria > Planctomycetota > Phycisphaerae > Sedimentisphaerales > Anaerohalosphaeraceae > DSDH01. The sequence goes on from DSDH01000177.1 coordinate 7,922, forward strand.
GCGGTTCGATGCGAAGTGCGACCTGGACGCCGATCTCGACGTGGATCTGGAGGACTTGGCCTTGTTCCTGGAACACTGGCTGTGGCAGGCCTGCTGGCGACGGGTGTCGGGTGGGATGTTCCCGCTGTCGATGGACGCGGGCGGACAGACACTGGAAGCCCTTGCCGGTGCCGATGCCGCGAGCCTGACGCTGGAAGGCGACTTTGCCGTGGCGTATGAGCCATGGGACCTGTCACGAAGAGCCGCGCTCGCCCAGATACTGGCCTTCCTCAAGGACATCGAACCGGACTACCCCGACCCGGAGAGGTTGCGACTGCTCCAGGAATGTCTGATAGAAGAAGCCAAAATACTGCGCGAGCCAAACGTGGGGCTTGATTTACCTAAGCAGTTCTAATACAATGAGTTATAGTGCTTGGAGGGTCGAAAAATGAAGGCCGCCATTTCGCTTCTGCTCTGTTGTCTTCCACAGATGGTTCTTGCCGGGTTTGACTACGTTGTGACGGAAGGGTACTTTTGGGATATCACTCTGCGTGGGGAGCAGAGTCTGCTGGTCTTAGGGGGGGGGCTCTCGGATTGAAGTGAACGACTCGAGCTATGTAGAGGTATGGAACACGTCGCCTCTGCGAGTAAATGTGGGGGGGCTTTGGGACCTGTATTTGTATGGCGAGAGTGGCCTTCAGTTCCATGGTGGAGAATTGAACTACTTGGGGCTCAGTCGCGCCTCCACCGCGGTGCTCGATGGTGGGTACATCGGGTGCATGGGGGCCGCCCAAGAGGTCTCCATCATTGGTCGTGATCCGGTGACGCAAGAGCCGATCTACAACCGGCATATCGAGATGATCGTGAAGGATTACGAGTACGACGACCTGACCGGGCTTTTGACCGGTACATGGGTCGACGATACGCTGTTCCGTATTCAACTGATCGACGTGCCGGGCTATACCCCGACGTTCGAGAACATCAGCTTCACGATCATCCCCGAGCCCGTCACGTTTGTCCTGCTGGCATTTGGGGCCGCGGGTTTGCGAACAAGCCGGCAACGCGCTCCGAGCAGTATTCGCTCAGCTTGAGATATCGGGGGGCCTGTTATGAAACCGGCGATCATGCGTGTTGTGCTTGTCATCGCCTTGCTTAGCGCATGGACGGAAGCGGGGTTAGATTGGACTATTACAGATGGCACTCATACACTGAACGAAGGCGACAACTACGGGATAATCAACATATTGAATGGCGCCACCCTTGACGTGTACGGCGGGCAAGTCGTGGACATTTGGGCCGCAGGGAGCAGTTTGGTTAATTGTTATGGAGGACGGATTGATGGGGTGTTCGCGCACGGTTCAAGTGTGGTCACCGTCAATGCCGGTGCAGTTATTGACCATGTTGTGTCCCTTGAACTTGGCATCGTTCACCTCCATGGCGGAACGATCGAAAGATACGTCGCTGCTCACGGGGCCTCAGAGCTTCACGTCTATGGCCGGGACCTCCTTCGGGACGGGTGGTTTCTCAGTGGCGTATGGGCCGACGGCGAACCATTCCAACTATACCTGCGGGGCCCGGACACGCAGCCGAGAGTATTCCTGCACGAGATTCCCGAACCGGCTTCCGCGACCCTCTTCGGGGTTATTCTGGTCGGGTTCCTTGTGAGGCGGCAATGCCGAGGCCCAGCGGATGCTCTCCCGGCCCATGCGCAGCCCCTGGCGCCTTTAGGACGGAGTCGAGTTCGTCACGCCCATGGTCCCGCCGTGCGGCGGGCTCAGACGATGGTCGCCGTCAGATTGAATAGCTGCGCGAAGTCCTTCAGCTCGCGGGCGAACTCACCATAGAAGAACAACTGGTGGAACCCGGGGAAGGTCAGGACCTCCTGGCCGCCATCGAACTTGGCCCGGACCGACACCACGCACCCCCCGGCCGGCGGTACGGAAAGGTTGTCGATCACGGTGCCCTCGCTGATGAGCAGCTCGGTCTTGCGGCCCTTGCCGTCACCGGGCAGCACGTCCAGGCAGGTGATCCGCTGGCCCTCTTTCCAGAGCGTCCGCGGCACGGCGTCGCGGTTGGCGTGGTGGTGGACCAGCTCGAACGGCTCCGGATCGTGGTCGAAGCCGTGGAGTCGCGTCGGGCAACTGCAGTGGGCCCCGATGACCGCGTCCAGCTCCGTGTCCGGGACGGGGTCCTGCTGGAAGCCGGGCCGGTCGAACAGGTACTGCACAAGGATGTGGCCGGCGACCGCGCCCAGGTCGGCCTCGCATGCGGCGGGCACCCCATCATCGTTCATCCGCGACCAGGCGATGCACGGCAGCGACACGTCCGACTGGGCCAACGCGCCCAGGCAATCCATGGTGATCGCGTCGGCCTGCTCGCGCCGCAGGATCTCGCGGGCGACGCAGTAGCTCTTGATCCCGTTGATGACGTCCTGCCGCGTGGCGTAGCGGCGGGCGCGGGCGCGGCGCATGTACTGATCGGCCAGCACGAGCACCTCGTCGGGCGTGCCCATCGCCTGGTAGTCTTGCAGGAACGCCGCCGCCGGGATATACCGCAGGCCGATGCCCAGATCGGGCAGGATGCCATCGACGCGTTGCGTGCCCTTGATGACCACGCAGCGAGCCCGCTTCATCTTGGCCCCGGCACAGAGCATCTTCATGCCGTAGGCGGCCTGGTCGAAACGGTCGACGACCGAGTAGATCACGCAGCCGGGCCGGCCGGCCAGGGGCTCGGTGTTGGTCGTAAACGAGGTGCCCAAGGGCGTGAAGACAATGCTGGGAATGCCGGATTCGGCGACCTTGGCAGCCGTGGGCCAGGCGTGCTTCTGGCGGTCCAGCACCACGAGCAGCAGGCCGTCGATGCTCTGGCTCTTGGCCTCGGCGATCCAGGCGTCGGCCTCGGCGGCGCTGTAGATCGGCTCGGACCGCAGGTCCACCGCCGCGCCCAGCCGATGGCCCGTTTGGGTGATGGCCTCGGTGTACGTGGCGCGGGCGGCCTGGCCATCGTACACGGCGCCCGGCCACCACATGCCGTACTCCTCCTGCCGACGCACGAAGGCGGCCTTGATCGTCGGCGTGTACGTGCTGGCCGGTCCGCACGGCATGACGCGGTCGATCCCGTCGGACCGCATGAGCTCATCCTGGCAGCCGCCGAGAATCACCAGCCCCGCGGCCGAGGCCGCCGAGGCGGCCAGGAAACGACGTCGGTTGATGGAACAACCCCGGTGAGCGGCGCAACGTCCGTGGGTCATGGCGCGATCTCCTTCTTCAATTCACGGATTCCATCGTGACCAGCCACAAGGTGCGGGCCGGCAGCTCGGGCAAAGTCCAGGTCCGCCCATTGGCCTGAGTCGCAACGTTGGCCGGGCCGGGAATGACCAGCGCGTCCGTCGGGAGGCGGGGCCGGGCGAAGGTCAGGGTCACGGTGACCGGTTCATCGTTAAAGTTCTCCACGGCCAGCAAATCGTCCCCGAACAGGTACAGAGCGACCTTGTTCGGCGCATCGAGGTCCAGACCGAAGGGTGCCAGCAGGGGCTTGCGGATCGCGTTGAGCTCCTCGCGATCGAGTTCGAGAAGCCGCTTGGGCGAGCCGTCGACCTTCAAGATGCGCAGGTTGGGCCGGAGCATGCGGTCCATCGGGATGCGCCCGGCCAGCCCGTCGGTGATCAGCACGGGCTTCTGGTCGGCCAGCATCCGGCGGAACTTGGCGAGGAAGTCCGGGTCCTTCAGGACGTGGACGGGGTAGAAGGCCGCCGGCACCTCCGGATCGACCGTGGCCGTCGGCACCAGTGGAATGCCCATCATCCCTACGAAGTCATACACGTAGGATTCACCGTCGGCGTTACTGCTCGGCGGTTTGGGCGCGGCCACCCCGCGGATGGGCTTGCGGGCCACCCGCCGGGCCAGGTCAAACAGCCGCGGCATCTGTTCTCGCAGAAGGGCCACGTTCGCCGGGCCCGTCTCGTTTTGGAGGCTGCCGTAACAGAACAAGAGCATCTCCCGCGCATCGGCCAGGATGGTCTGAGTGGCCTGCTCCAGGTAGGTCCTTTCC
>DSDH01000608.1 GCA_011055475.1 Phycisphaerales bacterium
GACGATGCGCACATCGGCGAAGGCGTCCTCGGACAATCCGAGCTTGTCGCGACCGGCGGCCGCACCCAGGTCGGGGACGATCCCGATGGCCGACTCGCCATACAGAGTGAACCCGCCGGCGGGGCCATCGGGCTGCTCCAGGCGTGCAGCGGGGTCCTTGCGGTTGGCCCCGACGGCGACGACCATGAACACCCCGCACGCCAGGAGGATCACCACGGCCAGGCTTCGGCCACGCCGGCGGGCCCGGTTCCGCCGGGCCAGTTGCCCCAGCGTGTTCAGCCCCCTTGTGCCGGCGCCCTGCCCCGCGGCCAGCCACCACGTCGAGAAGGCCATCGCGGCGACCAGCAGCAGGGCGCCGGCGCCGAAAAACGCCCCTGCCGCGGCGCTGCCGGACCCGCCGACGGTGAGCAGCAAGACAATGGCTCCAAGGAGTGCGATCGCAGCGACGACCAGGCTCCACCGTCCCCGACGGGCCACGACCGCGGGGCTCTCGACCTGCACGCCACCGGCCATGAGCTCGGCGGCATGACGTCCCATCACACGCCACACGGCCCAGATGATAGCCGCCAGGCTGATCGCGACACCCGCGGCGGCCCCGCCAACCAGAGATCCCGCCGCCGCATGGAAACGGATCGCCGAGCCGGCCACGGCACCCGCCCACACGGTCGCCAGGGCCCAGATCGTCAGGCGGGTGTAAATCAACCCGCCGATCACGCCCGCCACGGCCCCGACCAGGGCCAGCACAAACCCTTCGCCCAGGAACAGCCCGCGCACCCGTCGTCGCGAGAAGCCCACGGCCAGCAGCATACCCAACTGCGGGATGCGGCGCTCAACGCCGAACACGAATACGAGAATCAGCAGCACCACCGCCGAGGCGATCAGGAACATGCTCAGACCCAGAAAAAGACTCCCGAAATCGCTGGAGCCCTTGCCGGCCTGTTCGTGCAGTCGGCGGATGGGGATAAATCGCAGACCCGCCTCGGCCGGGTCGATCCGCTCGATCAGGGTCGCGCCCAGAGACTCCATCGAGTGCGCCGCCGCCGGATATCGCACGGCGGTCAGCGTGCCGAAGCGGTTCTCCCACATCGCCCGACCCGCCGCCAGACTCACAAACGCCTTGGGCGTCCCGCGGTAGGTATCCCAATAGTCCTCATCCTTGGTGCGGATCTTGTCATAGTCGATGTCGATGCCCGGCTTCCAGTCGCGGCAGTTATCCGTGTCCACCAGTCCGGGAAAGGCCGGCATCAGCTCACCGTCGGCGGCAAGCCCCGCGATCGGCACCACCTTGTCCACGGTGAAGGTCCGGCTCTGTTCCAACAGGCGGCGGTCGGGACCGACCACGAAGTACCGCAGCGTGATCGCATCGCCCGCGGCGGCGTTCAGGTCGTCGGCCAGCCAGGTGTTGATCACGATCCGATCATCGGGAAATCCTTCCGGCAGAAGCTCCTCGTAGAGCCCGCCCGGCGTCAGGGCCGTGACCATCGAGTACGGCGTGGCGTTTTCGCCGCAACGAAGCTCATTGACGAAGTAGGTCAATACCCCCGTGGCATCGGGCTCCCGCATCGCGGCCTGGCCCAATGCGTCGTCGATGAACACCCGGCGCGACCGCATCTCGATCATGCCGGAATCGCCCAGCATGCGTAGTTCGAGACCCAGGTCGTCGAGCCGCGCGACCCTGTCCAGGACCTGCTGCGCCCGCTCGAGCGAAACGTCGCCGGCAACCAGCAGCAGGTTCGCTGCGGCGATGCGTGCCGATGGGGTCGGTCCGGTCGCATCATGGGGCGTCGTCGAAGAAGACGCCGGGCGACTGACATCCAGCCGGTCGGAGAGAAACCCGATGGGGACGAACACGTTCAACGGCGCGACCTGGTCGGCCTGCAGGCTGAATCGGCCGAACTGCATCTCGTCGAGGATTCCGGCGACTGTCACGCGCAAGGCGATAGAGGCTTGGTCATCGCCCGTGACCGGCACATCCCGCGGCACCACGCCCGGTTTGGCGACGCGGAGAATGATCTGGCTCCCGGTCTCAATGCCCAGATGCTGGGCCAGCGACCGACTGATCAGGGCGACGGGTCCCTCCGTGAGCTCGCTGCCGGATTGCCGGCCGCCGTCGGCAGCCGGGGCCAGTGCCCAAAAACCAGCCCCCACGCCGAGAATCTGAACCTGGTTGGCGCGGCGGTCGGTATCGGGATTCACGGCCAACCCGCCAACCTGCAACACTGCGGCGACCGGCACATCGATTCGCTCGGTCAGACGGCCCGCCAAATCGGCGCCGAAGAAGCGATCTCCCGCGGGCAGGGCCAATTGCGTCCGGCCCAGCCTCGCCTCGACGAGCTGCGCCAGGGTATACCGCACCGAGTCGCCCACGAGCAGGGCGCCGACGAGCACCGACGTCGCAAAGGCCACCGACGCCGCCACGCCCACGTGAATCCGGCGATAATGCAGCAGGCTTCGTTTTATGAGTGTGAACCACGTCATGAATGCACGGCCCCTGTCCCGGCGGCCCGAGGGACTATTCCTTCCACCAGCGCCCGGCGAAATCCAGGTACCGGCCCCAATCGTACTCGGTGATATCATGGCCGCCCGTGCGGATGTGGTATCCCATCCGGCCCATCACGGGCTGATCTGCCTTGGGCATCTCCTTCGCCGGCAGGCCGTCGCCGGTCAGCAGTCGGTACACCGGATCGGCGTGCAGCACCGCCAGGAACTCCCCGCGCGGGTCCGCCCAGCGGTCCTCGACCGCACTGGCGACGTACACCGGCCGCGGCGCGACCAGGGCGATCAGCATGTGCTGGTCCAAGGGCAGGTCCTGTTCGCGTTCGTTGTATTGCTTGAAGTTTTCGCAGAACCAGTGCGGGAACGAGCGGTTAATCCGGCCTACGGTCTCGCCGAACGCCCGCTTGGACAGGGCCGCCCCGCCGCAGCCGGAGTCGTTTGAGATCACCACCGCGAACCGCGTATCGACCGCCCCGGCCCACAAGGCCGTCTTGCCCAGCCGCGAATGACCCACCACGGCCGCGCGCCCGGCGTCCACGTCGCCGTCCATCTCGAAATAATCCATGATCCGGCTCAGGCCCCAGGCCCACGCCGCGATCGTGCCCCAGTCGTCACCCCGGCGTGGCCGGCCCGTGTCGTACAGCCCGTGGACGCCATTTTCAAACCCATCGTGAAAGTCCGGGTCGATGTCCCCGCAGTACATTGTCGCCACGCCGTAGCCCCGCTCCAGGATCATCCGCACCGGCCAGCGGGAGGCATTGACGCCGCGGGCCTTTTCCGTGGCCCGATGATCGACCACGCCCCTGTTTCGGTCGTTCGGGATCCACGCCGCGCTCAGGTCGATGCCCGGATCGTCGCAGATGGTGTGATTGCCGCGGAAGTTGAGTCCCGTGAAGACGGGCACGGGTCCTGCGGCCCGGGCCGGCAGATACAGCAGCAGGTGCAGGTCCATGGTCCGTGCGCAGAACTCCACCTGCATCGTCACCTGCTTGCGAACGGCCAAGCCGTCCAGAATCCCACGCTCCGTCCGCACCTGGTAGCGGACCATCGGCGGGGCGCCCGGCGACCGGCCATACACGTGCGTCTCGAAAAGACCGAGGATCTCCGGCCGCCGCTTGGAGAACCACGTCTCGGCGTTCTCCACGCGGGCGCCGTCCCGACACACCAGCGGGTTGGGCAGCGTATAGTCGGGCACCTTGGATTCCTCGTAGTTGGCGACAAACTCTTGCGCGGACACGAGCAGAGGCCCTCCCACAATGAGGGCGATAATCGCCCATAGGTTCGGCATTCGCTTCATCGTCTCACCTCCATGACTTCAACGGGTCGGGCGTCGCAGGTCCGGCCCCGTGCCGGACCGTTATTGCAGGCCTCCCTGGACCAGGTGATAGGTCTTGCCCATGCGGTCGGCCAGGCTCGTGGCGTGCGTGACCACGATCAGCGTCAGGCCGTCCTCACGGTTCAGTTCGACCAGCAGATCGGCGATGTTCTCGGCGGAGGCCTGGTCCAGCGAGCCGGTCGGCTCATCGGCCAGCAGCAGACGCGGCTCGTTGATCAGCGCGCGGACGACGGCGGCCCGCTGCCGCTGGCCGCCGCTGAGCTGCGCGGGGCGGTGATGGGCCCATTCCCTCAACCCAACGCGGTCCAGCAGGGCCTCGGCGCGGGCCTGGTCGGCGTGCGGATCGCGTCGATGCCCGGCGGCCAGCGTCGGCACCAGGACGTTCTCCAGCACCGTCAGTTGCGGCAGCAGGTGGTGAAGCTGGAACACGAAGCCGATCTTGCGGTTGCGCACCCGCGCCAGGGACTGTTCATCCAACCCGGCCAAATCCCGTCCTTCCAGACTCACGCGGCCCTCGGTGGGGCGGTCGAGGGCGCCGATCAGGTTCAGCAGCGTGCTCTTTCCGCTGCCGCTGGGGCCGATGATCGCGATGCTCTGGCCGGCCTCAACGGCGAGCGTGATCCCGCTGAGCACCGTGACTCCCGAACCGCGTTCGGGCGATGGATACGCCTTGGTGACCTGATCCAACTCAAGCAACATCATTGCCTCCGCCTGTCTTGCGGGCCACATTGTATTCCAGGACCACGTCGTTGTAAAACCGTCCCAGATCGCGGACGGTCCGTTCGATCCCGAATCGCCCGAGGATGGCATCGCGCCCCCAGCGACCCAGCTCGCGGGCCTTATCCGGCTCCAGCAGCAACGGCTTGAGGGCCTCGGCCAGGTTGGCGGCGTTGTTCGGTCGGTACAGCACGCCGCCGCCGGTGAACTCGAGCAATTCTTCAAACACCCCGTGCCAGGGCTCAACCGCGGGCACCCCGCAGGCCAAGGCCTCCAGCACGTACAGCCCGTAGGCCACCGGGTTCTTCTCCGGCACGCTCAGCACCGTCAGCGATTGCAGGAACTCGATCCGTGTCTCCTTGTCGAAACGATCCACGAATTCGACGTACCCCTCCAGGTCCCAGCAGGCCAACTCACGCTTGACCCGCGTCAGGAAGACCTCGTCGGCGGCGCTGTGCCCACCGGCGATGCGAAGGCGGACGTTCTTGAGACGATGGTCCTTGCGCAGGATGACAAACGCGTCGGCCAGAACATCCAGCCCCTTGGCCTCGCACGCCTGGGAGAGAAACCCGATAGTCGGCACGGGCGGCGGTTCGGCGGCGGGTTCGTAACCGGCCAGCTCGATACCCGTGTAGATGACCTCGATTCGGGCCGGATCCAGTTGCAGCCGCTCCTGCATCTTGGCGCCGTAGTACTCGCTGACCGCCACGAATCCGTCGATGTCCCGGGCCCGCTGGGCCAGCAGGTTCCAGCTCCGGGAGCGGTAGGGTTCGGGCAGGGTATCCACGAAGCCGTCCTCATCCTGCACGAGGCACACGACGGGCCGATCCAGCTTCTGGCGAAGCGGCTTGGCCAGCCCGGCCAACAGGATGTTCGACAGGCAGACCACGTCGGGCCGCTGGTCCGGCTTCGAGAGCCAGCCGATAAGCCGGTCGATCTCCTTGGCCTGCCGCCCCGTGGGCCCCTTGAGCATCGACACGGTCATATCGCCCAGCAGCCGCGGACTGGTGGCCCCGGCCTTGGTGCCAAACCGACGCAGCAGCCTGGGTGAATCGAGCCAACGGTCGACCCAACGCGGTGTATGGCGGAAGAAGCGGCTCTTCTGTTGCAGGTACACGTTGACTCCGCCAAAGAAGAGCGGCCCTTGCGTGTCGGGGTCGATGGCCGCGTTCTCAATGGGCAGGTACATCGGCACCAGGAAGATATCGTGTCCGGCGGCCCGCATGGCGCGGACAATCGCCCCATCACGGAGACAGTTTTCGCAGTAGAAGTTGTCCCCCGATCCCGGCGTCAACTGCGCGATTTTCATGGCTCTTCCGTCAGCCGTTTTGCAGATAGAACCGGCGTCCCCTTGATCCGGTCGGACGCCGCGAGGTCATTATCCGCCCCCGTCGCGGATTCGGCAAGGCCTTTCCGCCCATGAGCGGACGTTTCGGGTCGCCATCTGTCCCCCTGGTGGCAAGCGGCCTGGCCCCGAATCAATCTTTCTTCACCTGCCGCTCGGCCAACTCCCCGAAGCGGTTGGCGATCGCCAGGGCCGGGTCCAGGGGCACCGCCGCCGGGGTGACGTCGGGCGGAATCTCAATCGCCGGCGTGGGCGTGGGCCGGCTCCCCTGGAACAGGGGCAGCCACTCGGCCTCGGCTTCGAGCATCTCCGCGGCCATCTCGCGGATCTCCTTGAGCGTGCAACAGGCGCTGGTCAGCGGATCCATTGCGCAGGCCTGCATGGCCATCTCCGGATCGCCGGTCAGGGCGGCCTCGGCGGCGAGCGTCTGCACCGTGACGTTGCTTTGATTCAGGGCCGCCAATTGGCTCGGCAGGGCCCCCACACGCACCGGGTGCAGCCCTCGGCGGTCGGCAAAGACCGGCACCTCCACGCAGCAGCCATCGGGCAGATTCGTGATATAGCCGTCGTTGCGGACGTTGCCCTGGAACTTGAAAATCTTGTCCGTTTCCATCGCTTCGAGGATGTAGGAACAGTACTCCACCGAGCGGCCGGTGATCTTCGGGGACTCCTGGGCCAGGTAATCCACGTCCTTGTACTTCTCGGCGAGCATCCGGCAGTACTTGTAATAGGCCCCGCTGGCCCCGCCGAAGTCGGGCATGTCGCAGTACGTCTCCAGACCTCGCTTGCTGGAGCGGAACCACGGAATGTACTCGGACAGGTGGCCCGTGGACTCGGTCATGAAGTAGCCGAAGTGACGCATCACCTCACAGCGGACCTTCTCATTGACGTAGTACTCCGGCTGCTCGCAACGCTCCTTGAACAGCGGATACAGGTCGCGGCCGTCGCGCTTGTCGCGCAGCTCCAGGAACCAGCCCATGTGGTTGATGCCCGCGGCCAGGTAATCGATCTGATCCTTGGGCACGCCGACGTAGCCGCTGATCAGATCCAGCGTGGTCTGCACCCCATGGCACAGCCCGACAAAGGGCACGTCCGTCGCCAGTCCCAGACCCAGGCAACAGGCGGCCATGGGGTTGGCGTAGTTGAGCATCACGGCGTCGTCCGTGCTGTACTGCTCCATGTCCTCGGCGATCTCCACGAGCACCGGAATCGTCCGCAGGCCGCGGAAGATGCCGCCCGGCCCCAACGAGTCGCCGATGCACTGGTCCACGCCGTACTTCAGCGGGATTTCGTAATCGTGGCGGAAGGCCTCCAGCCCGCCGACCTGGATCATGATGATGACGTATTTGGCGCCGTCCAGGGCCTTGGCGCGGTCGGTGGTGGCGGTGATCTTCGTGCCCAGGCCGTTCTCCTGGACCATGCGTCGGATGAAGGCCTCCATCCGGTCGAGCTTGGGTTGCGTCCGGTTCATCAGGCAGATTTCACTGTCTTGCAGGGCGGGCGTGGCGAGGATGTCACTGGTGAGCGTCTTGCAGAAGACCATGCTTCCGGCGCCGATCATCGCGATCTTGGCCATGGTACTACCTCCCGAATGGTGATACGAGTCACTTGGCTTTGCGGCATGCCCCCAAGGGGCCCACGGACCGCCAGCCTACCGCGGACGGACCTCGTTGACAAGCCGAAAAGGCTCGGCTCATCGCCCGTACCGCCGCGTCACGCACACGGGGCCGCAAGGCGGAGGGCGGCGGTCAACAGGCTCGCCGTCTCCGGCGTGCGAATCGGGGCAAAGACGTTTGCAGCGGCAGGATCGGTGGGTATAATGCCGGCGTTGTGTGGACCCCGATGACGAGGGAACGGACGGATGCAAAGGCGATCGGCCAAAGGACTTGCGGGCATGATGGTGGTCGTGTGGGCGGTGGCGGCATGGGCCCAGGACCCCAACGCGCCGGCGGTGTCGGTCGGGGCGGCCGCCGCCGAGGCTCAGACGCTGCACTTGCAGCGGGACGGCACGTGGGCGCCGTTGGGGTCGGACGCGCACAGTCGCTTTCTCACCCGCGTGGCGCACGTCAAGCAGGCGATTGTCGCCGGGCAGGTGACCGAGGCCCAGGAGGCGCTGGCCGCCCTGAAGGAGGAGTTTCCGGGCGTCGCGGGGCCGGATCTGGACGCGTTCATGGCCGCCGAGACGCTTTATGCCCAAGGCCGCTGGGTGGAGGCGGTGCGAGCCTACGATGCGTTCATGGATGCCTGGCCGGACAGCCGCTTTTTCGAATCGGCGCTGGAGCGGGAGTTCTCGATTGCGACGGCGTTTCTGGGCGGGGAGAAGCGCCGCGTGCTGAAGGTGCTCAAGCTGTCCGGCTACGAGGAGGGGGCCAAGATCATGCAGCGTATCGCGGATCGGGCCGGGGACGCGCCGATCGCCCAGCGGGCGCTGGTGACGCTGGCTCGCAGCTATGAGAAGCGGGGTGAGTATCTGGATGCGTACGAGACATGGGCGGATATCTCCAATCGCTGGCCGACCGGCCCGATGGGGCAGACCGCCCTGCTCGAGATGGCACAAAGCCTGCACTCGGCGTACAAGGGCCCGCTGTACGATCCGACGAGCTTGGCCAGTGCGCGGACGTACTACAAGAATTATGCCTTGCGGTACCCCCAGGACGCCGAACGTCACGAGATCGGGGAAAAAATCGACCTGATCGTGGAGCAACAGGCGTACAAGGAGTACATGACGGGCGTCTATTACGACCGGACGGATCACCCGGACGCCGCCCAACACTACTACAAGCTGGTGTGGGAGACGTGGCCGGACACGAATGCGGGCCGCATGGCCGCGGCGCGGTTGGGCGGACCGGGAGCGCCGGGGTACGCGGCGCTCAAGGAACAGGTGACGCTGCGGCGTCGGGTGTTCGACGCGACGACCGCCTTTTTGGACGCATGGTTTGGCCTGGCGCAGTTCTTCGGCGGATCGGGTGAGACGTCCGAGATGGACGCGGAGGCACGTTAAATAGGGCCCCAGATGGGCCGATATGGACCGGGAACGCAAGGCACAGGGATGAACGGGGCAAACAAGCCGATAATACGGGCGGTGGCGCGGCACGGACTGGCGGTGTGGGCGACCATGCTGGCCGGGTGTCTGGCTGGATGCGACATCGGCGGGATCGAAACGTATCAGAACACATGGTTGTATCCGAACGACATATCGACCGTCTACGTAGAGATGTTCGACAGCCGCAGTTTCCGCCGCGGTCACGAGTACGCGCTGACGGATGCGATCTGCAAGCGGCTCGAGGCCCAGACGCCTTACAAGATCGTCTCGGATCGGGACGCGGCCGATTCCGTGTTGAGCGGGCAGATGTCGATCTACTCCGGGGTGCTCAGCCGCGAACGGTACGAGGGGGTGGCCCTGGAGATGGAAACCACCGTGGTCGTCTCGGTCAGTTGGAAGAACCTCAAGACGGGGGAGCTTCTGATCAACAACGAGAACGTCATGGCCTCGGGGAGTTACTCGCCGAAACTGCCGAGCCAGCAGGGCGCCCAGGGGTTCGAATACGCGGCGGACGTCGCGGTCAACCGGGCCGCCGAGCGGGTGGTGGAACTGATGGAAACGAGCTGGTAGGCGCCGGCGGCTCAGGGGGGATCCGGGCCGGGCGGCCCCCACGGATGACCGGGACGAATCCCGGCCTCCGCCGGCCTACGGGAATGGACTTCACCGAATGAGCGCATCTCCACAATCCGATCAGGATCAGAAACCGCGTGGCCTCGGACGCAGGCCGCTGCCGGGCCCGGGGCGCAGTCCGTTCGGATGGCTGGTGATCGGCCTGATCGTCATCGCCACGTTCATGATGCTCACCCAGACCGCCCAGGTGGAGAAGATCAACTTCAACCCCGAATTCCTGGAGGCGGTCCAGGGCGGTCACGTCAAGAGCGTCGAGATCCAGGAATCCAAACGCAAGATCGTCGGGAAGTTCAGCGAGGAAGGCCTGCAGAGCCGGCCGGCCGATGCCCCCACGATGTTTGAGCTCAATTACACCTCCGAGATGCTCACCGAGGACGTGATGGAGCTGCTGCGGACGAACGGCGTGGCGATCGACGCCTCCGGGCAGGACTACTGGGCGCCGCTCTTGTGGCAGTTGCTGCCTGTCGTGCTGCTGGTGGGGGTGATCTATTTCCTCGTGATCCGGAACATGCGGGCCGGAGGCGGCATGTTGATGAATTTCGGACGGAGTCGGCACCGATTGCGCGGCAAGGATACGAAGGTGACGTTCGAGGACGTCGCGGGGATCGAAGAGGCCAAGGAGGAGGTCGCCGAGACCATCGAGTTCCTGAAGAACCCGAAGAAGTTCAAACGGATCGGGGGGCGGATTCCGCGGGGCGTGTTGCTCGTGGGACCGCCCGGATGCGGCAAGACGCTTTTGGCCAAGGCGATCGCGGGGGAGGCGGATGTGCCGTTCTTCAGCATCGCGGGCAGCGATTTCGTGGAGATGTTCGTCGGCGTGGGCGCCAGCCGGGTCCGGGACCTGTTCAAGCAGGCCAAGGAGAACAGCCCCTGCATCATCTTCCTGGATGAGATCGACGCGATCGGGCGCAAGCGGGGCCCGGGGTTCGTCAGCGGCGGGCACGATGAGCGCGAGCAAACGCTCAACGCCATCCTTGTGGAGATGGATGGTTTTGACACGAACGACCAGGTGATCGTCATCGCGGCGACCAACCGGGCGGACATTCTGGACAACGCGTTGACGCGGCCGGGCCGTTTTGACCGACAGGTGGTGGTGCCGCTGCCGGACCTGAAGGGGCGGGTGAAGATTCTCAAGGTGCACGCTCGCAAGATCAAGATGAGCCCGGTGGTGGATTTCGAGCGGCTCGCGCGGGGCACGCCGATGTTCACGGGGGCCGAGCTGGAGGCGCTGATCAACGAGGCGGCGATCATGGCCAGCATGGCCAACAAGGACTGCGTGGACATGGCCGATCTGGAGGAGGCGCGGGACAAGGTGCGGTGGGGCCGCGCCAAGCGCAGCCACGTGCTGGACGAGCAGGACAAGCGGCTGACGGCCTATCACGAGGCGGGCCACGCCCTGGTGCAGGCGATGTTGGAGGACGCCGATCCGCTGCACAAGGTGAGCATCATTCCCCGCGGTCCGATGGGCGGTGCGACGTTCACGTTGCCGGAGAAGGACCGGATGTTCTACACCCGGCGGTACTGCCTGGCGCTGATGAAGGTGTGCTTCGCGGGGCGGATCGCCGAGCAGATGTTCTGCGACGACATCAGCAGCGGGGCCCAGTCGGACATTCAACAGGCCACACGGATCGCGCGGGAGATGGTGACGACGTGGGGCATGGGCGAGCAGATGGGGCCCGTCTACTATGGAGCGGACCCGAACCGGGAGTATTACTTCGGACCCGCGGCGGAGTATTCGCAGCGGACGGCGGAGTCCATCGACCAGGAGATCAAGCGGCTCATCGACGAAACTTACAGCGGGGCGCGACACATCATCGCCGAGAATCGCGAGCGGCTGGAGCGCCTGGCGCAGGCGTTGCTGAAGTACGAGACGCTGGACGCCGAGGACGTGAAGATGATTCTGGACGGCCGGGAGTTTTCCAAGCCGACGGTGTCGGAGCTCCTGGCGGTGGAGCAACAAAAGGCCGCCACGGCCGCGGCTGGCGATGATTCGACAGAGGAAACACGACAGCCGGAAGCGGATTCTGAAAACGCGGCGCCGCCGACCGCGGATGAATCGCCCGACACGTGATCGCTGTGAACTGAGTGGCCACCGCCTCGGCTGTAGATACTGACTAGAAGTGGCGTGGGGGACCCTGCGCGGGAAAAAGCGAGAAGGGGTGGGAGAAAGCGGTTTTTTGGGGCCGTCCGGCGGGTTTTTGAGCCGTTCGACGGGCGGGTGCGGGCCAGGGGCGTTTGTCTTGGAAATGGCGAAAACCCCGTGGTACTGGCCGTATGGGGTCGGCATTCCGTGAATCGGGCCAAAATCGTGGCGACAGCGTTCAATTTAAC
>DSDH01000393.1 GCA_011055475.1 Phycisphaerales bacterium
CGATAGACCTTGGAGTCCAGGTCGGCCACGCCCAGTGTATCGCTGAAGTACTCGGCGGCATAGACGGTTCGGCCGATGACCGCCAGGCCGCGGGGGCCGTTGCCCGTCAGGTCGATCCGCTTCCGCAGACCCACCAAAAACGCCAGATCATTCGGCACGTCCTCGGCCGAGGCGCTCACGTCGGTGACGCGGCGGCCTTGAGCGGCCTGTTCCAGCCGCTCATGCAGGCCTGCCCGGTCGATCACCATGACCTGGTGGGTGCCGGCCAGCGCCACGCAGAGGGTCTTGCCATCCGCGGTACACGCCACGTCCCACGGGTTGGCCGCCCCCAGGTCCACGTCATCGAGCAGCACCGTGTTGACCCGCTTCCCGGCGGGTACGTCAATGATGCTCAAGGCGTTCGTGTTCATCCAGCCGCGCTCCAGTTGCGTGGTCGGCAACTGGTAGCGACCCAGCACGTGCGTGGCGTATGCATAACGGCCATCGGGCGACAGGCAGATCGCCCGGACGGACATCGAACCGTTCGGCAGTGCGATCTGGCCGGTCACGGTGCGGCTGCTCGTATCGATGACCGAGACCACCGCGGAGGAGTATTCGCCGTCGGCCGCCCCGGCCGGCAGCAGATTGGCCACGAGAAGCCGGCGGCCATCGGGCGTGAGCACGGCCGCCACCGGCTGCCGCGCGACGCCGATCCTGGCGACGACCTTCCCGGCCTCCAGGTCCACCACCGCCACGTCGTCCGTGAACTGGTTGCAGACGTAGGCGATCTTGCCATGGGGGCTCACGGCCACCGCCACCGGCGAGTGCCCTACCGCCAGCGTGCGCTCGACCTTGGCCGAGGCCGGATCGACTACGCACAGCCGTCCATCGGGCACCCCGCCCACTACGTAGCACCGGGACCCATCCGGCGCCACGGCCATGTCCGCAGGCCCGACGGGCAACTTAATCGTACCGGTGACCTTGCCGGACTCCACGTCGAAGATCGCCACCTGCCCGGCGGTCGCCTCGGCAATCAGCAGGGTCTTGCCTCCCGGCATCGGCTCCACGCACACCGGCGACAGATACTCGCCGGCCACGGCCACGGCCGACAAGAGCCCCACACACAATATGCAGCCCGCCCACGATCGTCTCTTCATCATTCGGTGTCCCTCGATCAATCCCACAGAAACCCTGGATCGTTGACTTTCCAGTATAGCAGAATCCGGGCATCGAGGCCACTTCTCGAACGCCCGGAATCACAAACCTGCTTGGTCACGGATTCTCCGCCGCCGCGGCAGGCGGGTCGTACACCCGTCCGCCGGCGCGGATGGCCTGGCGACTCTGCTGTTCATATCGTTGGCGGGCCAGGTACTTGTGCTGACGCCGGCGGTCGGTCGGCCAGGGTACGAAGCCTTTCATATCGGCGCGGGGCCGGTGGGCCAGTTGATCGCGCCCGGCCTCGATGATGGCCAGGGCCTCGCGGTAGGCCTGGCCGCTTTTGTCCGGGATCCGCTCCAGACACGGGCTCAACGCGGGCCGGTCAAAACTGATCTGCGGCCCCTGGTTGTTCGCGTGATGGGCCAACGCGTAGAAATTGAGGCCCGTCAATCGGCCCAAGGCCTGCACCTGGTCATCGGTCAAGGGGCTGCGGCCCGACAGGTTGTGCGGATAGGCGCTGGCGTAGGTGGCGTAGTACGGGGCGTTGATGTCGATCCAGGTGACAATGCGCTGGACATCGTCGGGTTCCATGCGGATATCCTGGTCGCCGTCGCGGATGTGCTGCACGATCCGGCTGCGGTGCGATCCCCAGCCGTATGCCGGTTGTGTCTCGGCGGGACCTGCTCCGATCGCAGCGATATACCCCTTTCGCCACAGCTCGTTGTACGAGGCGTTGAACGTGTTGTCCCGATCACCGGCGAGAATGAGCTTGCGGCCGCCCTCCTTGCCGAAATCATGGCACCGCACGCAGTACTTGTCCCAGACGGGTTGGACCTCGTCGATGTAGCTGAACAATCGCGGCGGACCGAGCCAGCCCTGGAGCCTTTGGGGTTCGGCGGCCATGGCCTGCAATCGTTTGGCGGCCACCGGCGGCGGGGCCGACAGCCGCGGCTCATGACACCCGACGCAGCCGAGCACCTCGCCCGGCCGCACGATCGTGCCGCTGCGCATCGACTGGATCATCATCCCGTCCTTGTCGAGCAACTGGAAGTACACAAACCGATCCGCCGGCATCTCGAAATACGCCGAGCCGTCCGCCGCCACGTCCACCGTGCCGAGGATGCGCTTATTGTTGAAATCGTGCCAAGCCATCGCGGGATTTTCCTGGCCCTGGCCGCCCCACTGGGCCGAGGGCACCCAGAATCGCTTCTCGGGGGATTCGACCACCCGCAGGTACCGCACGGCCCCGGCCGCGACGCCCTGCATGTGCGTGCCTTCGTAGACGTTGGCCACGTACACGAGGCCCGTCAATTCGGTCGGCTCGCGCACCGAGGCGATCACCGGCGGGCGCGGTCGTGGCCGCACGGGAATCGGATCGAAACAGCCGGGCGCCTCGCTGTGAATCAATTCGTCCGGCTGGGTGCGGCCCAGCAGATAAAGGCCCATCTGCTCGCCCTGGCCGGTCATTCGCGAGCACAGCACGCGCTCGGCGTCGAGCGGATACGGGTCTTCGTACTTGGGGTTTACGCGTCTGAAGGTGTCAAAATCCCCGACGCCCACCAGGTCGACGGCGGAGGCCGGCCACGTCCGCAGGACGGCCTCCTTGCGATCCATCCCGCGCCGCCGATCCAACAGGGCGATCGCGCCCCATGGCCGGTCGTGACAAGAACTGAACGTGCACACGACCCATCCCGTGCCCGGCACCGCCCTCGCGTCGAGAACCGCCCCCGGCGAATTCAGATTGTTGCCCCAGTAGAGTGCGTGATTTGTCCCATCGGGCCGAACCGTCCACAGGCCCTGGGCATCACCGAAATTGCGGTCCACGTATTCCCACCGGTCGTAAAGGACGCTGCCATCGTCAAGCAGAGACCCATGTCCCTCAAAGAGCGTGCTTTTGCCGATCTGGTGGATGTTGGCCCCATCGGCCTCCATGCGGTAGAGGTTGGCCATGATGTGCCGGTTGCACATGCAGTACTTCGGCTCGCGCGTGCTGCTGAAAACGATGCTGTCGTCCGGCAGGTAAAACGGGTCAATGTCCGCCACGCCCGCCGCCCGCGTCAGGGCCCGCAACGGCGACCCATCCAGCCGCATCTCGTAGATATGGTAGTCATCGTCGATGTGCCGCCGCATGGCGAAGACCACGCGGTCGCCGCTGAAGTGCAGGTCGGGGTCGCGGATTACCCCCGTGGACGTCTCGAGCAAGGTTCGCGTCCGGCCGTCCGGTTCGCGAATCTTCAGGGCCGAGCCGCCGCGAAACTTCTGATGGTTGATCTCACCGGTTTGAAAGAGCGTAGCGGTATTGTGGTGGTCCTCGGCGTACTGGTGCCGGACCACATAGAGGATCGGCACCTCGACCGGGCCGGACTCAACCACCCCGGCCGCGACCATCAGAAACACGGCCCGGAGGACACTGCGTAACGTCCTGTGGATTGCCATCAGCGACCTGTCTCGCAGTTCACACGTCAATCCCGGCGGCGATGCCTCGGCGGGGCGCCGGGCCGCCCCCAGTCCTCAGTTCTTGATGAGCTTGTAAATAACGGCCTTGTTCACCGTCAGTTGCGGCACGAACAGCAGGCCCGCCTTGCGATCCACGCCGATGTCCGCCGGGGTCGTCAGCTCCGCCAGCGTCGTTACCGTCTTGCGGTCCGCCGAGACCGCGCAGACCTTGCCGCCCTCGAAGTCCGAGACGATGAACGTCCCATCGTCCAGCACCTCGATGCCGTCGAGCGTCTTGAAATGCTCGGCCAGACCGAACGGCACCGGGTCCCGCTGTCCGGTCGGGTCGATCTCATAGATGTCGTGCGCCCCCCAACTGACGGCAAACACCTTGCCCTGCCAGCAGGTCACGCCGTTGGGCGAGGGCGGGCTCTTGACCTCGCTAAGCCCCTCGCTGGGGCTGACCTTGAAGAGCTTGTTGCCGGCCGTGTCGGAAACGTACACCACCGAGCCGTCCGTTGCCACGTCGTTGAGCTGTCGGCCTGAGAGCTTGGTGTGCTCCGGATTCTGCCCCGTCGCCGCGTCGCATCGTTTCAACGTCGTGATGTCGGCCATGTACAACTTGCCGTTCAACACGCACATGCCCTTGGGCGCGTTCAGCTCGGCGTCGGGCCTGCTCTCCAGCCAGCGCAGCGTCTTGATCGACCCATCCGGGTTCAGCAGGGAGATGAACCCCCGGCCGTCCGCCTCCCAGTACCCCTGCGTTTGGGTGTCGATGTTCGAGACGAAGATCTGCCCCGTGGTCGGATCGGGCAGGATCGACTCGGGTGCAACCAACCCCGTCTCGACTGTCGCGATCTTCTCCACGGACCAGCCGCCCACCGCCGGGGCCGCCGCAGGCGACTCAGGCGTCGTCGGTTTGACCGCCGTCGGCTCGGCCTGGGATGGGGTGGACTCCGGCGTGGTGGGAGCTTGACCTTCCGGACCGGGCGGCGTCGGCGCGGGTTTCTTCTTGCAGCCGGTGATCGCTATCGCGATCGCCAGCACAACCCAGAATACCTGTTTGGCTGCCATGACAGTACCTCCTTGCCAATCCCTTGTTACCGTTTCATCGTCAACGCCGATTCTGCGTCCGGCCCCTCCTCGCAGAGGACCCGGAAGCCCACGTTAAACACGGCCTGCCAGGGTTCATAGGCCAGCCGGAACGATGCCGTGGCCCGGTGGGGCCGATCCCGCCACGATCCACCCCGAACCACCCGCCGCCCCGCCGCGGCTGCGTCGTTGCGTCCGTCGTCCTCCCGGTACGGATAGGG
Source organism: Phycisphaerales bacterium (assembly GCA_011055475.1). Taxonomy (GTDB): domain Bacteria; phylum Planctomycetota; class Phycisphaerae; order Sedimentisphaerales; family Anaerohalosphaeraceae; genus DSDH01. The sequence continues at coordinate 4,887 of DSDH01000393.1, forward strand.
CTGGTACACGCTGCGTGTCCACTCGGCCGCGTTGCCGTGCATATCGTGCAGCCCCCAGCGATTCGCCTGGTATTGCCCGATGGGGCACATGATTCGCTGGCCATCGTCGAACCGGGCATCCTTCGGGATCCAGTCCTCGTAAGGGCTGGGGTTGGCGATCGGCTGGGGGTTCACGCCCGCAACGGCCAAGCGTCGCACCGACCGATCGGCGAGATTGGCGTGTGGGCCGAAATCGGCATCCAGCGTGCCGAATGACATGGCCGTGTCGGCGCCTGCGCGGCAGGCCCACTCCCACTGCGCCTCCGTGGGCAGCGTAAAGCGCAGACCCGTGCGATCGCCGAGCCATTCACAGAAGGCCATCGCCTCATGCCACGTCACCCGCACTACCGGGTGATCGGGATCATGGATCGGATATCCGGGTGTCGTATGGTCCTTGTTGTTCTGGTCGATGTAGCCGTTGAAGTGGTCCGGGTCGAATCGCGCGAACTGGGCGCAGGTCACCTCGAACCGCCCCATCCAGAACGGCCGATCCACGGAGACGACCGCGCGCGGCGCCTCATCGAGTGCCCCCTCATCGCTGCCCATGATGAAGCGGCCGGCGGGAATGTGCACGAGCTCCATCGTCACGCCCCCGCCCAAGTCAATGGTCCGTCGCTGGGGGTTGCCCGCCTGAAGCTGCCTCATCTTCGCCTCGCCGTCCTCCAGCGGCCAGCCGGTCAACTGCACGTTCGAGACCGGTCGTTTGACCGGCTCGGGCTCGACGAACGACATGTTTTGGGGGCTCGGCGACGGGATCCGCTCCGGGTCCTCGTCCGCCGGACGCAGGGCATAGGCCGTCCGCATCTCCTGGCGGCGGTCACGAAAGTTCGCCGGGATTGCACGATGCTCCGTCCACGTGCCGTGATCGGGCACGTTCAGGTCGATCCACGTGTGGAGGACGTCCCACGCCTCGGCGTCGAGCCGCACCCCGTGATGTCCCTTCTCCAGCATCTGCACCAACTCGCTCGTGCGGGCGTGGTACTCCATCGGCCCATAGAGATGATAATCGCTTTCCGGACCGGGGCGACGAACGTAGGGATGCAGCGCCAGATACGACGGCGTGAAGTTGCCCCAGCTATTACGGTCCTTGCGGCGAAAGTCCGGCCGCCCGGCCGTCCCATCGTGGCAGCCCACGCAGTGCCTGTCCAGCACGGGCTGCACCTCGCGCTTGAAGCTGAAGCCCCGCTCCGGTCCGCGCCACTGGCGGATGGGACTCGGCGTCCGCCGTGCCGCTTGCGTAAAGCGATTGGGCGAGCTGGCGTTCTGCTGCTCGTGACACCCGACGCACGAAAGGACCTCGCCCGGCATCGCGGTGAACCAGCTTCGCATGATCTGCACGGCACGGCCCTTTTCATCCAGCGGCTGCACCGCAATCGGCGTGTTGGCCGGGACGCGGAAAAACGCCGAGCCGTCCGACTCGACGGGCACCGTGCCCATGATGCGATGCACGTCCCAGCCGCCCTCGACGGCGACGTGAACGTGCCCGCCCATGTTCGGATAGCCGTAGTGGAACGAGTACAACCGCAGTGCCTTGACCGTGCCGCGGGGCACGCCCGCCAGCCCCGGCCCGAAGTAGATATCCGTCAGATACACCAAGGCGTCCTTTTGCCGCAGGTCCACCTTGTCCGGGACGACCGGCGGAGGCGGCGTCTTGCGAAGCGGGATCGGCTCCAACAGGGCACAGCCCGGCTCGGCCTTGAGCAGGAGCATATTGTCGAACACATCCACCAGGTAGATCCCCCACGGATCGCCCGACGTTGGTTGTGCGGCCGCCAGGAAGTACTTCTCGCTCAACGGGTATGGATGCAGGAACTTCGGCCACGACCCATCCACAAGCTGATCGACGATCTTGGCCTCGACCGTCTTGCCGTATCCGGGAATCTGCTGGACCACGCCGTCGGCCTCGAAACGCCCCTTGGCCGGGTCAAACACGTACAACTCGCCCATCCGCGCCACGCCATGGTGGCCCGACACGATCCCGACGAACTTGGATGGATGATCCGGGATCGGTCGCGCGTAGAACAGCGAGTTCGGCCAGTATGAATTGCTGCCGTAATACGCCATCTGGTTCGTGCCGTCCGGATTCATCGTGAACATCAGGCGGCTGAAGTAATGCGGCGTATCGGAGTACTCCCAGCGGGCGTACAGCACGCGGCCATTGTTCATCACCGTCGGACACCAGTTGTGGTCCTGGTCAAAGCACAACTGCCGAACCCCCGTGCCGTCGGCGTTCATGAGGTACAGATTGGCGACCGTGTCGGCTCCGCCCACACAGGGAATGCCCTGGAAGCACCGCGTGGAGTCGAAAACAATCCGCCCATCGGGCAGGTAGCACGCATCGTAGTTGTCCACGTCGCCATACTTGCCGGGCGTGACCTGCCGGAGGCCCTTGCCGTCCACGCCCACCTCCCAAATCTGCCAGCGATTGTGGCTGCCGATCGCGCTGAACAGCATCCGGTCCGCGTCGAAATGCAGGTCCACGTCCCCCACGAACTTGGGCTCGGCCGGCCGAAACACGGTCTCCAGCGGACCATCCACCGCCACGGGAATGGTGTCGATCTGGTCATCGTAGCCGCTGCGGGGCAGCGAGCAGTTGCCCTGCCAATTCTGGGGCAGCCCCAGCCGCGGGCCCTTGCCGTCCGCCGTCCGCCGTCGGACGACCAGGATCTTCTCAAAATCCAGCAGCGGGTTGGCCAGCAGGGCCTCGCGCTGCAAGGCCAAGGCCTCCTGCGCGAGGTTCTCAATCGCCTGCCCCTGCACGATGGCCTGCTCGATCTTGTCCAGCCGCTCCAGGTACCGCCGGCCACCACGATAGTCCCGGCCATACGTCGCGTTCAGGTCCTCGATCGCGCGTCGCAGGGCGGCCAGATTCAGGCCCTCCAACCGCTTGAGGTTCTCCCGCATGACGCAGGCCTGCGCGTACACGTCCAGCAACGCCGCTTCGTCCGTCGCATCCACCGCATCCAGCCGCGTCGCCAGGGACCGCCCCGTCCCGCCCAATCGGTCCACCACCGTCGACACCAGGCGACGCGTCTGTGCGGCATCGCCCTCGGCCAGCCAGGCCAGGTCCCCCCCCGACAGGTCGGCTTGCATCCAGGCGCTCTGGCGGGGCCAATCCCGCGAGAATTGGGCCCAGACCGCCGCCAGCGGGTCATCGGCCGCCGCGAAGTAGAAACCATGGTCGCCGCTGATGTTGTAGATGCGCAGGAGCAATTCGTTCTCCCCGGCCTTGAGCGGCAACGTCACATGGTCCTGCGGCCCCCCGATGCCGCGGGGCACGTCCTTGGCGTGAACCCTCTTGCCGTTGACCCATACCGTGATCCCATCATCGCTGCCCAGGGCGACGGGCAACTCGCGATCCCGCCCGGAGCGAATGGTGCGAAACAGGTACGTCGCGCAGGCGCTGCCGGCCTGGAGCTTGTGCACCTGGCCGTCGGCGAACGAGGCCCGCCGCCACAGCGCTTTGCCCGATGCGTCCTTGGCATCGAGGTCCACGCCCTGTTCGGGAAACAGCGCCTTGTCGAACGACCCGGCCTGCAGGGCCGCCGTGCGGTACCAGGGCCCAAGGACGATGTCGATGTCCTCCATCCCGCGACGGCACTGATCGCGTGTCGCCAGGAGCGTCTCGATCCAGGTGCCCTTCTTGACGTAGACCTCGGCCGCCGGGGCCAGCCCCGCCAGCAAAGCGACCCCCACTAAACCCCACACCATCGTTCGCATACGTTGCCGTCGATTCATTCGCTCAGTGCTCCTTCTCGTGGTACCTTCAAAGCCATCGGGTTGTCGCGCGGATCAGGCCGCGGTCGCTCTCGTTCGATCAACACGTCGGCCCAGCGGCGCCGCAGGGTTCGAAGCTGCTGTTCCTGGTCGGGCCCGAACGAGCCAAGCCGCTGACCATAGGTGTCCATCCAGACGATCAGCCGCTCGAGACTCTGGCCATCCAGCCGAACATCGTGATGTCCGGCCAGCAGCTTCGCCAGCAGGCCGTTGTTGGCCGCGACACATCCGCCCTCGGCGGACACGCCCTCGCGATAGCGCTGCATGACCTGCTCGGCCAGGCTGGGCGTGCCGCTCTGGATGAGTATCTCATAAGCCTTGTCGCCCGACAGGTCGATCCGCCGCGCTTCGGCCTCGGCGCTGTCGGGGCGATGGCAGCGAACGCAATGCCGGTCCAGCACGGGCCCCACCAGCGCATCGAAGCGCAGCGGCCAGGAGCCCTCCGGGCCCACGGAGATCCGCGATGGCTCGCGCCGGGCGGCCTGCGTAGTGCGCACCGTCGGGGCCTCCTGCCGCGACTCGTGGCAGCCGACGCAACTGAGCGTCTGACCGGGTTGGGCGTAGGTCACGCTCCGCATGGTCTGAACCGCCATGCCCCGCTCATCCAGCGCCTGGAAGAACACGATCACACCGGATGGCACGCGGAAGTGCGCCGAGCCATCCGCCTCGACCGGCACCGTGCCCAGCACGCACTTGCCCGGATCATCCCGTGTGATGCCCAGGTTTGGATAATTCATCGTCGGATGCGTCTTGGGCGGTACGGCCACGATCCGCAGGGCCTTGATCTGGGGTGGCCGCACCGTCTTGAGCCCGCGATACACGTTGGTCAGCAGGAAAGCCCCTTCCTGCGGCCCATCGGGTCTTATATCGCTGACCAATACCGGCGGCACCGGCCGCGGGGCCACCGGGATCGGGCAGACACTGCCGATCTGCGGATCGCGGTATAACAGCTCCAAGCCGCCGTCGGCATCGAACAGATACAGGCCCATTCCGTTGGGCATGCGCTGCGTGCCCTCGCGGACGTTCTCCTCAACACCCCACGATACCAGGTACAGCCGCTCGCTCAACGGCCAGGGATGCGCGAAGAACGCCCTTGGCCAGCCCTCGATTTCCGGAAAGCACACCTCCGGTGTCAGGCGGGTGATCGGCTCGGGCCCCTCGGTTCCGATGGTCGGATCGAGCAGCACCAGGCTGCCCATCGTCTGGGCGTGGTGCCCCGAGGCGGTGAAGATGACCTTGTGTGAACCGGGGATACTCCGCGGTTCAAACGTGCAATGCGGGCTGCGGGTGTAATTGCTGTACACGATCCGTGCATTCGTGCCGTCGGGGCGAATCGACCACAGGCTCATGAACGGCATGTTGTCGCGGTCGATGTAGTCCCATCGCGAGTAGAGGATCGACCCGTCGGCGGCGATGTCCGGCGTCCACTCGAACATCTCGAACGGCGAGATCGCGCACATCTCGGAACCGTCAGGGCTCAGGGTGTGCAGCGTGTACACCGCCACGGGTCGCTCGGGCCCGCCCCCGCACCGCACGTAGCAATCCGGCAGATCGGGCGTTTGCAGGGTTAGCATCGCCGTGTCGCGACCGACCTGGATCGCCTGGCCGCGACGCGTCGAGAGGAACACAATCCGCCCATCCGGCAGATAGCGACCGTCGAAATCATCGTACTTGCCGAACGTCAACTGCCGCAGGCCCGTGCCGTCGATATTCATCTCGAACAGGTGGTAGAACGCGTCCGCGGGCACGTTGGCCTTGTCCAGCTTGTTGCGCTCCGCGGCCAGGTGGGGATAATGCCGGCACCATGCGAAGAGCGCCCGCCGGCCATCGTAGCTCAGCGCCGGCCGCAGGAAGCTGCCCGGCTCGGTGAACATCCCGCTGAGGCGCCGCACCCGCGGCGGCCCCTCCCGAAACCCATCGAGCACGTACAACCCGCCGCCCGGCCGCGACCACCAGCCGTAGTACTGATCGGACATGTGGCTGTAGCTGCCCGGCACCCGCTTGACGAACAGGATCGACGCGAAGTCCAACAGCGGGTCGCACAACATCAGCCGCCGCTGAATCCGTCGCGCCGCCAGGTACTCCTCGCGGCCGATCCGGGCCGCTTCCAGCCCGCGAACATGGCTCGCCAGGCGCTCCAGGGCCGCGGCATCGTCGCCGATGTCGACGCCCTGCTCGGTGCGCCGCGCGACGAGGCGGCGACCATTGCTGAGGATCTCGGCCACGCGGCGGGACCAGTCCACCCGCCCCGTGAGGTGCAGATGGTCCCTGGACCACTGGGAGGTGCTGCTCTGATCGGCGGGCTTGCGCAGTGCAACGTTCACGTCCGGGGCATCGGTCGTGAACACCTGGACCTCGTCCAGGTGGAGGTACTGGCGGCCGGGCAGCTCGATGCGGACAAAGCGGCCCTGGCGGCCATCCAGCCGCACCACGAGCGGCTTGCCATCCGTCTTGCCGTAGAAGACCGACCCATCGTGGCGGTAGACCCCCTGCCAGTCGGCCCCATCGTTCGAAAGCTTCACTTCCAGATGGGCCGTGCGGCCGGCGGTGCCGTCGGCGCGATTCCAGATGACGATCCGGTCAATCGGAACGGAACGCTCCAAATCCACCTGCCACCAGGGCCGCTCGGTCAATTCGGTGTGAAAGCCCCACGCCCCGTCGATCACGCCGTCCACCGCGCCGGCCGCATCGGCCTGGGGCGTAACGCCGTGCGGAGAAGCATCGGCCCGGCGGTATTCCTCCTGCAAGAGCCAATCGGCCTCAACCTGCGGCGTGAAGGAATCGACGGGATCGGCCTGGAGGGGCCCGATCCACGGGCAAAACGCCCATGCGGCAAGCGCAAATAGAACACACCCCACACCGCGTCGGCTTGCCATCATGGCCGTTTCTCGCACATTACGATGGGCCTTAGCCCTGAATTCCTGCGTCGACTGCCGCCCTATGGGCTACCAGTCTAGCAGGAAACGCCCCCCATATCAAGAAACACCCCCGCACACGCTCCGCAGAACACGCAGCCGTCCTCAGCCTTCGCTCGACCCACCGCCTCCAACTATCGCGGA